>JBDTCS010000123.1:0-4161 GCA_039923455.1 Kapaibacterium sp. (SeqCode)
GATCCGTAAGCTGCTCTCTAGAACCGTAAGCTACTCTCTAGAGAAAACGGGTCATCGTCATGTAGTCACTTGTTAACCGCATTTCGCTATTAACCAATCCGCAACACATTTGGCAGCGTCGGGGGCATCTCGTTTGTGCATCGCCTGGGACATCTCCACGCGACGTGCATCATCGGCTAGCAGTTCGGTTGCCACGTCCCAAAGTTTTTCGCTGAGTTCGCTATCTCTCAAGACCGTTGCTGCCCCAGCCGCCTCGTATGCTCGAGCGTTTTCCTCTTGATGATTCTCAGCTGCGAATGGATAAGGTACGAGGATAACTGGTTTACCGAGCCGTGCGAGTTCAGCAAGTGAAGAAGCCCCAGCGCGTGAGACAACGAGGTCTGCGGCTCCGTAAGCTTTTTCCATTTCATAGACATATTCTCGGATCGTAATTCCTGACAAATGCTTAAAACTTTCTTGCAATGCTTCTGCATCGTTACCCTTGCCGACCTGCCACAGAACGTTAACATGCGCTTCGGCAAACTTTGCTACCAGACTTTTCATAGCATCATTGATGGCGCGTGCACCAAGCGATCCACCAAACACGAAGAGCGTTTTTTGTTCGGTGACTAATCCAAAAAATTGGCGTGCTTCCTGTTTGGATTCGAGCGTCTGCCCCAAATCTTCTCGCACCGGTGTTCCGCTAATCGTAATCCTCAAGGATGGCATGCGAGGAAAATCTTTTTTTGACTCCGGATAAGCAAGAAATAACCGCTCGGCCATTCGTGACAAAAACTTATTCGCTTTTCCACCAATAGAATTTATTTCCAAAAGCCCGATCGGCACACCATGTAACCGGGCTGCAATCCCAACCGGCAAACTGAGATAGGCACCGCCACCGAGCATCACAGATGGTTTCCGCTTGCGAATGACTCGAAGCGAATCGGAAACGGCTTTTCGAAGCACCAACGGAAAGCTCAAAAGGCTGCGCATCGTTTTGCGCGGCGCTTGAATATCTATCGGTTCGAATGGGTATCCCGCTCTTGGTACTTCGCGGCTTTCGATACGATCTCTGGTGCCGATAAAAACTACTTCGATATCCGGACGCTCACGTTTGATCACGTCAGCAATTGCGATCGTCGGATACAGATGGCCGCCCGTTCCACCGGACGCGATTAGAATTGTTTTTCCCATATCGTAATGCTATGCGGTTGTTGCAGCTTCTTGCTGGCGACCGCTGAACAATGTTTGCAGTCGCTCGCTGAATGTGATACGCTTGGCATCCGGCAACGTTTGCGCATGCTTTGAAATATTGAGCAGTATTCCGATCGCAGCGGCGCTGAAGAGCATGCTCGTACCGCCATAACTTACAAACGGCATCGGCAATCCGGTCACCGGCATCAAGCCACAGTTTACGAACGCGTTGACCATCGTATAGACACCAATGGTGAGCGTGATACCGAAGGCGACATACCGACCGAACGCATCCGGCGCATGTTTTGCGATCTGAATGCCTCGAATGATAATAAAACCGAACACAAGCAAGAGGAGCGCTGCACCGACGAATCCATATTCCTCGCCGATTACGGAATAAATAAAATCTCCATACGACTCGGGAAGATAAAAGTCACGCTGTCGTGACTGTCCGATACCGACACCAAACAAACCGCCATTGCCGAACGCGATCATTGCCTGATCGAGTTGATAACTCACTCTCGAAGTGTTCGCGTTGTGCTGACCGAAGAATGCAAGTATGCGTTGCAATCGATACGGGGCGCTGATGGCGTAAATGGCACCACCAAACATGGCAAGCCCTCCACAACTCAGCATATACTTCAGCGGCACTTGCGCAACGTACATGATGCCGAATGTTAGCAGCACCAGCACACTTGCGGTGGACATGTTCGGTTGTCTTGCAATCAACACTGCCGCAGCGAGTGCCCAAAAGATGATCGGTAGAAACGCCCGTTTGAAATCGCCGATATAATCTTTCTTTTGTGCGCAAAGCGCTGCGACGTGCAGCACCAATGCAAACTTTGCAAACTCCGCAGGTTGAAAGCTAATCGGTCCGAGATTCAACCAACGACGTGCACCCAGCTCCTTCGTGCCGACGAAGATCACTGCGACAAGCAGCATGAGCGCGAATATCATCGCCCACTTTGTCCACTTTTCGTATTTGTGATAATCGACCTTTGTGAAGAAGATCATCGTCGCAAACGCGAGCACCACTTTCTTTGCATGATTAAAAAGCATGCTCTCGCTTGTCGCCATCTTCGCTGCGCTGAACGATGCACTCGCTGTATAGACAAATGCCAGTGAAGCTAAGAGCAGGCCTGTCACCGCAAGGAACAGGCTTAGGTCAGCAGTTTTCTTTGCTTTCATGCTTTGCTACTTTGCCCTCTCTGGGCTTAAGAAATTAAATTTTTGACGTCCTACCTCAGGGTTGATCAAAGATCGATAGTGGATCTCAAAGTTTGTTCACCAACTCCTTAAAGACTCGACCGCGGTGCTCGTAGTTATCGAACATATCGAAACTTGCGCAAGCAGGGGAGAGGAGCACGACATCACCCTTTTGTGCTGCGTCTTTGGCGAGCTTTACGGCTTCTTCCATCGAAAAGCCTGCGCTAAATATCGGTTTTTTACCAGCGAAATATTGCTCGATCTTTTTTGCTCCTTTGCCAACCGTCACGATTGCTCGAACATGTTCTTCGACAAGCGCATCGATTCTTGAATAATCATTGCCTTTGTCTTTGCCACCGGCGATCAATACGATCGGCTCCTTAAAACTTGCGAGTGCATAAAAAAGTGAATCGACGTTCGTCGCTTTCGAGTCGTTGTAATACTTGACACCTTTTCGCTCGCGGACAAACTCGATACGATGTTCGACGCCGTGAAAACTTTGCAGCGTATCACGGAGTGGCTCCAACTCAACCGACATCACACGTGCAGCAAGAATGGCCGCCATCGCATTCATCAGATTATGCGGACCCGGAATGCCGAGTAGCTTCGGATCAATTATCTCCTCGCGTTCACGGCCAATCCGAACGACAATCCTATCGCCTTTGAGATACGCGCCCTGCTTCAATTCAGTTTTGATAGAGAAGGGGAGCGTCTTGACATTAACAGTCTCGGCGAAGTTGCGAACGATCTCGTCGTCGGCATTATAGATGAACGTGTCGTAGCCTTTCTGATTTTCGGCGATTCGGAATTTCGATTGCACGTACGCTTCGAAGTTCGGGTACCGATCGAGATGATCAGGTGTAATGTTCAGAAGGATCGCAACTTTGGGCCTGAAGGTATCAATAGTATCGAGTTGAAAACTGGATACCTCAAGCACAACTACCGACTTTGGTCCCTTTGCATCATCGACGATTTCGGCAAAAGGCGTTCCGATATTTCCGGCTACTTGTATGCTCCATCCGGCATGCTTGAATATTTCGCCGATGAGAGCAGTCGTTGTTGTTTTGCCGTTCGTACCGGTAATAGCAACGATGGGCGCTTCGCAAAATTCGAATGCGATTTCAATTTCGCTAATGATCTTGATTCCTTTTGTTCGAGCCAGCTCAACAATCGGTGCATCCTGGGGGACGCCTGGACTGATCACGATTGCGTCTGCATCCAAGACGCGATGTGTGTTCTCGCCAAACTCATACTCGACGCCAATTTCTTCTAACTCCTGTTTTACGTCCGCAAAATTCGTAGCTTTTCCTTGCTCCGAGAGAAAAACCTTTGCTCTCCGCTTCTTGAGCAACCGCGCGACGGCGAGGCCGGATCGGCCAGCGCCGAGAATGGAAAATTTCTTGCCACGAGTATACATGACTGCCCTCAGCTTACCTGCTCGATCCCGAGTGCTTTCACAGCATCACGAAACGACGGGAATAGATTCACACAGATCCAAAATTTGTTTTGCTCGTGAGATCATCGCACTTTGAATGTTGCAAGCGCTAGTATTGCTAAGATGATCGCGATAATATAAAAACGAATAACGATCTTCGACTCTGCCCAACCGCAAAGCTCGAAGTGATGATGCACGGGTGCCATTCGAAATATGCGTCGGCCTTCACCATACAATTTTCTTGAGGTCTTGAACCAACCGGTCTGCAAGAGCACCGATATTGTTTCGGCAAAGAATATTCCACCGACAATCGGTAGTACAAACTCTTTCTTGCAGAGCACCATCAT
>JBDTCS010000124.1:0-7947 GCA_039923455.1 Kapaibacterium sp. (SeqCode)
GCTCGTATCGACTCATGCTCATGAAGGTCATCTGCCCAACTATGCATGATTGGACAACTCTCTCTCGCTATCATAAAAAAGTGATCCACCCCAATTCGCCCGACGAGAAAGGTAACATCGCTTGAAAACCCCTGCGAATATAGCATTTTTGAGGTCCAAGTTGGGAGCCAAGAAGCCCCAAAAAGTGTTCTTCTACGGCATACTGAAAGTGCTTATTTATCAAGGACTTACAGGAATGCTACCGAACTCCGATTTGTCTTGTTTTTACCACTTTCCAGACTTAGTGGTTGATGTTCGGAAGGAATAGTATATTTTTCGTCTTTTGAACCGCTTTTTTCCTCACTGGGAAAGTAGCTTCAGCACTAATTTTTCGAGACATTCATACATGACCCCAACACAGGATTACGGCGCGCAAGATATTCAGATCCTCAAAGGACTTGAGGCCGTTCGTAAGCGCCCCGCGATGTATATCGGCGATATCGGTCCCCGAGGCTTGCATCATCTTGTCTACGAGATCGTCGATAACTCGATTGATGAAGTTCTCGCCGGGCATGCCTCCGAGATTTCGATCACACTACTCGAAGATGGCTCGGCACGCGTTACGGACAACGGTCGCGGCATTCCGACAGGCATTCATCCGACCGAGGGCGTCAGCGCACTCCAAGTCGTTATGACAGTGCTGCATGCCGGTGGTAAGTTCGATAAAAATGTTTACAAAGTCTCCGGCGGATTGCACGGAGTCGGCGCGTCGGTGGTTAATGCGCTTTCCGAGTGGTGCGAAGTCGAGGTGCATCAGGGCGGCAAGATCTTCATGCAGCGTTACGAGCGTGGTGAACCGCTCGAAGATGTTAAGCAAATCGGCAAAGCAAAGGACACCGGAACCACCGTCACCTGGAAACCTGACGCAGAGATTTTCAAGAATGGCTCGACGATGCGCTTCGATGCACTTCGCGAGCGCATGATGGAGCTCTCCTTTCTCAATCCGCAAGTTACGATTACCTTAAGTGATGAGCGCTCAAAGGAATCCGAGACGTTTCATGCAAAAGGCGGACTGCGTGATTTCGTCAAACACGTTGATCGCTCCAAGATCTCGCTGCACAAACCCGTCTTCATCGAAGGCGAGAAAGATAATACGACACTCGAGATCTGCTTCGAGTACAACGACGGCTTTCAGGAGAATCTTCTCTCCTATGTAAACAACATCAATACGCACGAAGGCGGCTCGCACGTTGCAGGTTTCAAAGCTTCGCTTACGCGTACGATGAATAATTACGCGCAGAAGAACAATCTTGTTAAAAGCGACAAGATCACACTCACGGGCGATGATTTCCGTGAAGGACTGACCGGTGTTATCTCTGTTAAAGTCCCCGAGCCACAGTTCGAAGGACAGACGAAGACAAAACTTGGCAATAGCGAAGTGAAGTCAATCGTTGAGTCGATCATGGGTGAGCAGCTCTCGCAATTCTTGGAGGAGAATCCTCCGGTCGGCAAGCGCATCATCGAGAAAGTACTACGCGCCGCCGAAGCCAGAGAAGCCGCTCGCAAAGCGCGCGACATGGTGCGTCGAAAGAACGCTCTCGAAAATTCTGCGCTTCCGGGCAAGCTTGCCGATTGCTCGATCAACGATCCTGAGCATTGCGAAATTTATCTGGTTGAGGGAGATTCGGCAGGTGGCTCGGCAAAGCAAGGCCGCGATCGCCGCTTTCAAGCCATCCTTCCACTCAAGGGTAAGATCTTGAACGTACAGCGCGCACGCCTGCACAAGATGCTCGAGAACGAGGAGATCCGAAATATCTTCACTGCGCTCGGCGTCGGACTTGGCGAACAGCAGGATCTCACGAAGATGCGTTACGGCAAGGTTATTTTAATGGCCGATGCTGACGTCGATGGTGCGCATATTCGAACGCTTATTCTGACGTTGTTCTACAATCATATGCGTGATCTTATCGAGAACGGTAACGTATATATTGCGCAACCGCCACTTTACAAAGTCAAGAAGGGCAAGCAAGAGTATTACGCTTATAACGACGAAGAGCGTGACGAAATTTTGAAACGCTTCCGCACCGGCAAGAAGGGTGAAGAGCAGGAAGTTACCGACGGCACCCCGCAGGAAGAAACCCTTGATGCTAATGGCGAGGTTTCAAAAGATTCGAAAGGCATCATCATTTCCCGATTCAAAGGATTGGGCGAGATGAATCCGGAGCAACTCTGGTCAACGACTATGAATCCGGAAACGCGTACGTTGTTGCAAGTGAGCATCGAGAGTGCTTCTGAAGCTGTTTCGCTATTCGAAACATTGATGGGCGACGAAGTCGAGCCGCGACGTGCGTTCATCGAGAAGAATGCGACCTACGTTCGCAATCTCGATGTCTAATTGCACCATCATCCCGTGAAGTTGGCTTCGCAGCTGTTCTGATTTGGCTAATCTTTTTTGTACACGCACGGGCATCGGTTACCGATTCCCGTGCGCAAGCATTGTTTACCTCTACTATTTTACCTCTGTAATGGTGTCACGATTTTCGCGTAGTGTGTGCTTACTCGCAATTTGTGTGGGGTCGCTTCTGATCTCGCACGGTATCGCGCTCGCTCAACCGAAAATCCAACTGGTTGATCCTGTCAAGAAAGCATACCTTCCGACCGCGGGTTCTATACCGATCATCTTCAAGAATATTGGGACGTTTCCGCTCGTCATCGGTGCAGTGCAGATTAATCAATACGGCGGCACCGAGTTCAGCTGGGATTCAACACAGTTCAATAGTTTGATCGTTGCAGCCGGAGAGACGGGCTATATCACGATCTATTATCATTCTGCCATAGCCTACGAGTATGATTGCGATGTGTTGCTCACCACGAACGATGCAACAAATCCGATCGCCAAGGTTCACGTGCGCGTGAACGATTCGATTCCGCCGAACAAAGTTCGCAAGCTACATGAGTATCCCCTGAAGAATGGTTTTGTGCGGTTTGCTTGGAGTACACCTCTCCCACCAAGCGATCTGGATACCGTCGGCCAGTACGAAGTGTACGCAAAGCGTTATGTCGATGATAACTTTGTTTTCCTCGGCACGACTCGTGACACTTCGTTTCTCGCGCAGCCTGCGGGTGATGGTTTGATGTATTATGCTGTCGTGACCTATGATAATATGGGCAATCATGCCGTGCAACTCGATACCGGATGGACTGCATTGCACCCACCGGATATCTCGATCGCACATGTGGATATTACCACAAACGCACTCCCCGAGCATCTTGCCAAGGGGCTCGTTGAACTACAGGTTGAGAGTAAGACTGAACACCCATCGTATTTCCGTATCAGCTATCGAGATACCGCACGGAATGCACCACTGACTACCATCGCTGAGTATCGTGGTTACCAGGCTGGTAATAACAACGTACAAAACGTCCAATGGAATACATCCGCGCTGCACGGAATCAAGGACGTTGTCATCTTCGCGCACGATAGCGTCTCGAACGACACCACTGTCACAGAGCGATTTCAACTAACACAACTGGAAGGTTGGCCACGCTATACATCAGGTGCGACTCCGATGCCCGGGTGTATCTCGCTGTCGGTAGATGCGGGTGGGCCATTTCTACTTGCCGGCTCGGATATAGCTGCTGCAGAATTCCGGCTCGATGGAAGCCCGTATTACAATTGGTGGCCACTGAGCGTCGTTCGCTCGAGCGCCGATATGATTATCACCGCGACAGCAGAACTTGACAAAGGCCACAACGGACTCGAAACAGTCGTAGGCTCTGCAAACAATGATATTTTTATACTTAGCAGCGATGGTCGCGCGATTCGAGAGTTCGGTGCGCTGCAACAGAATGCGGAGATTCTCTCTGTCACAACTGATTCGATCGGCAATCACATGATCGCTGCGGGATCAAGCCCCGTTGTGATTCGCGATCAAGTCGGGATGCATGTCGTTGGTGCTCAAAGTCTTTGGACACCCCAAGGCGATCCCGTAAATTTTGATCGTGTGCTTCCACTTCAGGATCTTAATAACTTCGATCGTTACGTCGCAGGTTCGCTCGATCGATCCGGTGAGCAAGTGTTCGTGCGCGTGCATGATGGTGGTCCGGATTCGGGAGAAACTGTCGCCGTCTACGATACAAAGGGTAATTTGAAAACTGGTTGGCCACAAACGCTGTGGCATCCTACGACCCAGTTCAAGGGCTTCTATCCATCGCTCGGAGATATTGACGGTGATGGAAAGCTGGAGATCGTGATCCCGACCGCCAACGATTCACTTTGGGCTTTTCATGCGGACGGAAGTGTAGTGAGTGGCTATCCGACGCAGATTGCAACAACCGATTGCGGGCACAATCAAGCGCTGATCGTCGATGTCGATGGTGACGGCGCAGGTGATATTATTCTTCCGACACGCGATTCCATTCAGTGCATTAATGGGAAGACAGGTCAACCGATGGGTGGCATGTGGCCGATCTACCGCAAGGGTCAAGGAGAGAATTTGCTCACAGTTGCCGACCTCAATTCCGATGGATTCTTGGAGTTGATCGAGCCACCCGCGATCGCGGACACTGGCTCGTGGGTGTACGTCTATCAACTCTCAGCGAAGAATTTTCCTGGTACCATACAGTGGGGGACTTTCCAACATGACATGCAGCGCACCGGAAATTATGACACCACCTCGAGCTTCCTCGCTGGTATAGCTGCGCATACTTCGTTCGCTACAACACCGGAGTGCAGAGTCTTCCCGCTTCCTGCTACAGACCAGGTGACCGTGCAACTCGATCAACGCACAAGCGAAACTTGGCAACGGATGGACTTAATCGACGTAACCGGTAAAACTGTTTGGACGAGCGAGCGTAATAAAGAATTGGTCGGACGAAACATTCAGCTCCCGATTTCACAACTTACTAGCGGCACCTACTTTCTCACGATTCATGCACCGACGACGACTCTGCATGCTCGCATTGTTCGCGGTTCATAGGCGAAGTCACTCGAGTATTTTTGCGGTTGCAACGACAGCCGGTACCGAAACAATTGGAAAATCGGTCGGATACTTTATACGCAGCTTTTCGTAGATTCGTCGGAGCATTAAATCCCGCACTGTACCTTGGCAACGATACTCCGCCGTGCGAATGATCAGATTCACTGTCACGGATGTATTTGCCAGGGCAGTATATCGAAGTATCGGTGCGAACGTCTTATCGATGTCACCATCTTCCTTCACTCGCTCCTGCGCGGCCTGAAGAATGATCGCCTCGACGTCCGACAAATTGGCATCGTTCTTGACTTCCAGCATCACGACCATCGAACTCACTTTCTCCGGACGATCATAATTAATAATCGTTGAACCCGCGAGTTTGGCATTCGGAACGATGACGAGGGTGTGCGCGGGTGTTTGAAGGGTTGTGACACGCCAAGCAATGTCCATGATAGCACCCTCTTCCCCACCGGATACTTTCACGTAATCACCGGTGCTCAATTGTTGAGAAAGAATGATGTAGAGTCCCGCGAAAAGATTCGAGAGCGTATCCTGTAACGCAAGTGCGACTGCAAGTCCACCAACGCCGAGTGCAGTAAGCACCGGCGTGATCGAAACACCAAGCGAACGAAACAACACGAGTAATCCGAGAACCGAGATCACTACGCGTACAAGATTTTCAACAAGCGTAATATGCGGGACAACCGCACGTGACTGCATGCTATAGTGATGCGTGATGGTCACGAAAATCCTTCCGACTACAAGCGTAACCGAAAGAATATAGAGCGCCAGTACGATTTGATGAAGCAATGTCGCAAGCCCGGCAGTAATCGGTAGGTTGCCGATGATACTTCCGAAAGCTGCGAGTGCGAACCACAACACGATCATTCCTTTGAACGCATAGATCACACGCCTGGGGAGTTTCCATCCTTTCGTCTCCGCGCGTTTGCGATAGAGTCCAAATAGCAAATGTTCGAGGACTAACCCAACGACAACGATCCCGAGAGCGACCGCGCCGGGAATTAAAAAATCCTCGAATTTCCAGTTGTGTAACAGAGATGGATTCACCGATTTATTTCATAACTTGATTGTCTCAACGGATTGGCTCGAGTAAATATGGTCTAAAATACGGGATTTTTGGAAGTATGCCCTTCATTCGGCAACCTGGCTTTCACCAGGTGGGTGCTTGGGGCACTGTTTTAGCCCGCTGGGGCTTTATTATTGCTTGTGCATCGGATCTCTGCGACGCTCCGACCAAAGTGCGATACGTGCATTGCAAAGATTCAGAATTGTGCTTTTCCAAAATTAGAATGAAACGGCTCCACTTATTATCTGATGGATTCTTTGCATCTCCAGGATTAGTCACGGAGTGTAAGGCCGTACATTCGGGTCCGGAAGTTGTGGGTACGAATAGTCGGAATGACCTGGCCTCGAATCTTGCCGGAATGCTATTTGAAGAACGCACCGAGGTCACGCATTTTGTTCAGACTGAATCTTGTTCCGGATTGTTGTTTTCAAGTTTTTGCGTTCGATTGACTCGACGCTAACCTCTCCCCTGTTCTCCCCTCGCTTCCCAAATCCCGATTGCTATGCTCGCTTGCCAACCAAGCGCTGCACAAACTCGCGTAAAAATGCTTTTTCGCTCTTCGAGAAAAATCCCGCAACAAAAAGAGCGGCGATAGCAAATCCAAAATCCAACACACGGAAAGAAAACAGCGCCCAATGGCCTGTTATGATCGAAAGCAACGTAACCAATCGCTCTGCACCATACGCGATCCCGATGATAAGCGCAAGTAACCCAACCTTCGGCCAATCATAATTAATCGGATAGACTTTCTGTGATTCGCGGTAAATAGCATACGCCATCACCATATAGGCCAGCAATGTTGCGATCGCAGCACCCATGATTCCCATCACAGGAATCAGAAGTAAATTCGCAATGATATTCACTGCAGCACCAAGCCCTGTGATCAGTGGCAATCGCTTATTGTGCTCCTTGATGTAAATACCGGCAATAAAATTCGTGTACATCCCTTGAAACACATACGCAAAGAGGACGACCGGTATGATGCTAAGGCCTGAGAGATAATCCGCACGCAAGAGTCGCCGACCGAAGATCGGAGTCGACACGATATACGGCAACGCAAACGAAAGAAATAAAAAGCCGACGAGCGAGATCAACATAAAATAGGTGAAGACTCTCGCAAAAAGCAACCGTGCCTGCGCATCGTTCGTGCGCGCTTGGCGCAGAAAGAATGGTCGCCACGCATACTCAAACAAACTCACGAAGACCATCATCGTGAATCCCATCCGATAATTCGCCTGATAGACCCCAAGCACCGCAAGGCCAAGATACGCCTGCACAATAGGCCGATCGATCACTTGTACCATCATCGAGCCGAGATACGCCGGCACATTCGTCAATCCAAAAGGCAACATTTTTCGAAGCACTGCGCGATCAATCTTGAATTCAAGTAATTTCCATATCGTCGGAAATAACAAGAGCGTGATCGTCACAGAACTGATCAAATTCGCAATGAAGATACCCTCGACCTCCATGTGAAACCCGAGGATCAACACAAAGTTGAGTGTCAACGTGATTGCGATATTGACAAACTTAAGCGTTGCGAAATATTTTGCTTTGTGCTCTAACCGCAGAACTGCAAATGGCAAGACCGCGAGTGAATCGGAGAGCACGATCAGTGCACCGTACCCAAGTATCCGCGTGAGCATCGGTACCATCGGTGTGATATCCGTCTTCGGATCATGAAACAATGGAAACACAAGCGCAGGAGCAAGCGTAAAGGCGAGCAGCGTAAGTAATAAACCAAACGCGAGTACTAGTAGAAACGGTGTACTAAAGAGTCGTCGCTCCTCTTCGAGACCGCGTTGCTCCCGTTCCGCACGTGCAGCGTAGCGAAAGTACGCGGCTTCAAGCCCGAGTGTATAGATGACATTGAAGAAGCTCATGTAGGTATAGAGCGACGTCGAG
>JBDTCS010000125.1:0-14379 GCA_039923455.1 Kapaibacterium sp. (SeqCode)
CATGCTCGCAACTTTCTTGAGTTGCGCTTGCTTGCGAGGGTTCACCGATTCCTCTGGTGTGCCAAAAGAATAATTCGAGCGACCTTTGACTTCTATGAACACGAGCGTGTCCTCGTGCTCTGCAACAATATCGATCTCACCAATGCGCCCATACTTAAAGTTGCGCTTGATAATCTTGTAACCGAGTTGCGCAATAAATTTACATGCCTCCTCTTCACCTTCATGTCCTTTATTAACAGAAGATTGGTCGCCCGCCGCACTGCCCCTTTGATTTTTATCGTTCGGCTCCATTACTCTATCCGTAATTCTGCAAACAGTTCGAGATTCTTTTTTATCGCAAGCTCTTTTCTAAAACTCATTCGATGCACCGGCGATAGTCCGAATTGATCAATCGCGTCGCGGTGCTCTTTTGTGCCGTAGCCTTTGTGCTTTGCAAATTTATACATCGGATACTGGTGATCGAGTTCGCGCATGATCCGATCCCGAGTCACTTTTGCCAAAATAGAGGCCGCCGCAATGAGTGGCGACTTTGCATCACCATCGACGATCGCCTGAAATGGATAGGTCATTCGCGTACGAAAATACTTCCCGTCTACGAGCAACATCTCGGGTGTGATCCCGCTTAGTTTACTCACAAGTTCTTCGGTCGCGGCGGTCATCGCTTGCATTGTCGCCTGCAATATATTTATTTCGTCGATCACCGTCGGTGAAATGATGCCGATGCCGAAAGCAAGCGCTGACTGAATTATGCAGCCGAAGAGTCGCTCGCGATTCTCTTCGGTCACTTGCTTCGAGTCATTCAGATCTGCAAGCTCTTTCGGAAATGCCTTACATACTTCCGGTGTGAACATCACCGCAGCCGCGACCACAGGGCCTGCAAGCGGTCCGCGACCGGCCTCATCCATTCCGATCAGCCACGTTCTGCCCTCGCGCCAATGCTTGCGCTCAATCTTCCAATTGAGCACATGTGTCGCTTTCTTTTGCACAGAAATAAAATCGACTCGATGTTGTTTTAAAATTGCTTTATGAGCCCGAAGTGCAGCTTCGCTTGATCGAGCGATTCTCCCTTTGCAAGTCCGATACTCACGGTGATAATTCCGAGCGGACTTTCGAGCTGCGCGCCGAATCCGTAACTGAGTGCTTGAATGGCTTGTTCCGTCGGATCGGATTTCAATCTGTCGCGAAACAAATAGCCGATATCCGAAAACAAAAATAGAAACGAGTAGCGCCCCGTCATGAAGCGATATTCGAGATTCGTATAGACGAATCTTGACACCAGAAAGTCAGCTTCGCGATACCCTCGAAGCGTGCGAATTCCACCAAGGCGCATCAGGTCACTTGCTTCAAGCGTGTCGCCCGAAGCCGTAACATCGCGCGCATGCAATCCAATCGCCGCGATCGACTTCACGCCGATGACCTCCAAAAACACCGAGGCATCCAACGAGAGCGTTCGCAACGTCACCGAGCGCGGACTCAGCGCATCAAGGAATCTTCCGGGACCATAAATACTCTTCGATCCAAGCGTTGCACCGAGCGCTGTGACGATACCGGTATGCGGTGCAATCGTATTATCACGTGTGTCGAGCTTCCCGGTCAAGCCCGTTGTGATAGTCTTGCTATCCAAAACAGAAAATCCGAGCTCGGGCAAATCGGTCGGCACAACCCGATCCATCGCTATCGAACCGACAAGACTAATATCTTCGGTGAAGAGCAGCGTCAGATCACCCGAAACAGTTGTGCGAACATACGTGGTATCTTGAACGCGCTGCAAAAATCCTACGCTTGCATTCAGCGGGTATCCGAAAAGCCACGGCTCCAGATAACGAATCTCCAGCTCTTGCGACTCGCGTCCTTCGCGATCATAACGAAGCAAACCGTTGCGACCAGTGCCGCTGATATTCCGAAAATTCAGATTGACAAAACCATTGATGTAACCGCTCTCAGTCGGCGTCCTTGCCGGATTGTATCCCAGCACGCCATCGATACTGCTCGTGTTGGCCTCTTTGACTCGCACAAGTAGTGCAACCGTCGAATCATTCACCGCAAAAAGCTCCGGATCGGAGACACTTTCAAAAAATCCGAGCCGTTCGACACGACTGCGTGCACGCTCGACCTCGGTTGAATTGTAGTAGGAGCCGATCGGCAAACGCAATTCGCGAGTTACGACATCCGCACTTGTGCCGCTATTGCCAACGATCGCAATCCGTCCGATGCGTGCTCGCAAGGCTTCATCAAGCGTGAGTTGAATTGCTATCTCGCCGTGCGTGCTGTCTAGTGTCGTTGGAATGATTGATCGGACAGCCATTTTCGCGAACGGATATCCCGCCTCTTCGTAGAGCTTTAAGGTTTCGTCGATGTCGCTCGCAAGCACGCGCTCATCGAGTGGCTCCCCAATAGCTGATCGGAAGTTTCCAAGCAGCTGTGCTTCGCTTTTTGTGCGAGCTCCGGAGATTGCGATACTGCGAATCAGGAACTGCGGCCCTTCATGCAAGTAAAGATTCAGCGTTCGATCCGAGTTTGAATCCCTTGGGAGCACGAGCGCAAGTTTGAACGAATCAATGGAGATATGGTAAAACCCCAGCGCAACATAAAACGCAGTCACTCCATCCTCTATCTGCTGCACTTGGAGCACGAGTTGCGCTCCGGTTGGATACTCCCTTGGAAGCGACGCGATCTCAGACGCAGCTTGGGCTAAGTCTTCCGTAGCGACTCTGCTATTGCCAATAAATCTCACGGACCGAAGCACTACGATTGTCCGAGTTTGCGCAACGGCTGCACTCACCAGAAAGCAGGTAAGAATCAATCCCACAACGACGAGGCTCGCACGTACCTTCATGCTTCAACCGATTATTTAAGCGTCACCTCAAACCAACGTTCCGGTGGTTCGCGATGTACAACGATGTGCTCGCCCGTGACTGTGGTGATTTCGATCGCGAAACAGAGGTGTGATGCTCCGTGCAACATCGCAAGCGGAATGGAAAGCTCGGCGACTTCATCGATCATCGCTCTCGCGGTCAGTGTCGAGTGCGTCAAGACTCCATGCACTCCTCGAATTGCAACAGACTCTGCGCTCGCTTGGAGCTCTAACCCGTGTGGTTGCTCAAACTCCACACGAAATGTGTGGGGATGCGCAGGACCATTCGCAAGTTCAATGCGCAAGAACAGTTCGTCGTCATCGTGTCCAACCAGCACCGAGGTGATATCGGATACGGAAGCTCGCCGCATTGCACCTTGCTTTGGCGGCTTTGCGATAAGCGCATTCGACCAACCGATACCGATCCGTTTGCCCGTAAGTGTAGGTGTACGAGTATCCGATGGTTGGTTCGTTCGAGCATACAGGGCCGCGATATCCGGGCGCTCTTGAATTGGTATCGCGAGTACCGCAGGCACCGGAAGATCGAGCCACACATATACTGCACGGAGATGCAGACGAAACAAATCATCGAATTCCGACTTTTGCACCGTGAAGTGTTCGTCACCATACCACCAGCACCAATCGCTACCCTCGGCAATCAAAAGCTCCTCGTGGGCTTTGGCTAAGCGTGAAGTTGCACTCGCTTTCGCTGTCTTTTCAAGATTCGGAATTTTACTCCGGTAGCTATCGACGACGCGCTTTGCATCAGCGACCGCATCCCACGCAGCGTTATCTTCAGGATGACCTATCCAGATACGGAAATTTCCGTCGATCCATGAACCGGCAGCAACGCTCGGTAGTGTTTCGAGATTCTTCAGCCCAACATGCGCAACACGCTCGCTAAAGGTGCACGGGGCAATTTCGGGAATCGTAGTAAGCGCGGCGTAGAGTTGCGAGAGAAACTCCTTTCCATTATTCTCATAATACTCCCAGCAATTTTCGCCGTCAAGAATCACGCTGATACACGCAGTTTCGAGCGTTGCTTCACCGGATGCTTGAATCAGTCCATCGCGAATCTCAAGAATTCGACCAATAAAATCACGAACGGCATCTTCCGGCTTCCAGGTCTGATACGTGAATCCGATTCTGTCGGAGAGATCGTGATCGCGAAAAAACATCACTACCGGTTTCGCCTGCGTCTCGCGTTTCCACGGATAATATCTCGCATATCGAAGTCGCGCTTCATTAGCCCCGACGAGCGAACGATGTAAAATTGTTTCGTCTGTAGCCGTCCAAGGAAAGCCGGCTTTCGCGATAAGCTCTATCGTCGCTTCTGAAACCGAGCCCTCGCTCGGCCAAACGCCTCGCGGCTTTGTGCCGAACTCGTGCTTGTAATATTCAAATGCGCGATTAAGTTGTTCCGCCGCCTCTTCCGGTGCACGAAAGCGTTCGATGGGGAGCGAAGCGTGCGGCATCGCTTCAAGCGCACTCTCGGTGTCGATGAGTAACGGAAGAATCGGATGATAGAAGGGTGAAGTCGTCACTTCGATCTGCCCGCGCTCCATTAATTTTCGATGCAACGGTATAATCTTCCGCACTACGGCACGATGACACTCCATGAGTGCATCGCGCTCAGCCTCTGTGTAATCTCGATCCTTTGCAATTAAACTCCGGCAGGGTTCTTCGGCACGTGTAAATTCACCTGTCCAAGCGAGCGCGTAGTGCACGGCAAGATCGCGATAATCTTGCTCGCTAAAAGCGTTTCGACGAAGTTCTGCATTTGCATAAGCCGCAATCGAGCGTTGATGCAATTCTTTGTAGCATGGAGACCGGCCAATGACACGCTCATCATTTGCAAGAAAAAAATTATTCAGCAGAATATCCTTCTCTTCATTCGAAAGGAGACTTGCACCCTTTCGCATCACTCGCAAAACGGGATCATCTGCCTCCTGACTCAGATATTGTTCGAGTTGTAACAGCAAGGATGGTACAAGATTAATCGTCCCGCGCATTTTCGGTTCGCGCTCAAAGTGCTGCGCCATCTCGAGATAATCTTTCGTGGCATGCAACCACGCCCACGGTAGAAGAAAGGTATTGCCCGCCCGATAATATGGTTGGTGCTGATGCCAAAGAATGGCGAGCGAGATCGGCTTAATGGCAGAACTTGTAGTCTCAGTAACGGGTACTTTATTCTTCGGCATAATGGGCTATTGAAGAGCACTGCAACGAGTTATTAAAAGCAGACATAAACTCGCGCCCCTAAATAACAGAAGGGCGGGAAAATACCTTCCCGCCCTAACTTACAATTCGTCCTCAATGCTGGCAATCGCTACTCCATCTCGACGCGATGTCGGGTAGATTCCGCAGCGACTTTTGTCGCGAACTCGTGCGGAGCCTCTTCGTAATGATCGAAGCGCTGCTTGTGCGAGCCGCGGCCTTGTGTCAGCGAGCGAAGCCGTGTCGAATAGTGATGCAGTTCCGCAAGCGGAACAAGCGCACGGATTGTCTCGAAACTTCCGCGCGTCTCCATGCCGAGCACTTTTCCCCGACGCGAGGAAACATCGCCGAGGACATCACCCATGTGATCACCAGGCACCGTCACCTCGATCTCATAGATCGGTTCGAGCAACACAGGCTTTGCCGCGAGGAAGGCCTCTTTGAACGCCATCTTGCCGGCGGTCTTGAATGCATTCTCATTCGAATCGACGGGATGCTCTTTGCCATCGAATAGTGTCACTTGCAGATCAACGACCGGATATCCAGCGATGGGCCCATGCACCAGAAATTCTTGAATGCCCTTATCAACAGCCGGAATATGTTTACCGGAGACCACGCCACCGACGATCGCATCGACAAATTCATATCCTTCGCCGCGTTTCTTCGGATTAAGCTTGATCGCAACTTCGCCAAATTGCCCCGCCCCACCCGATTGCTTTTTGTGACGATACCTCGTCTCCGCATTCGACTTGATCGTTTCGCGAAATGGAATCTTCGGCTCGACAATATCGACATCGACTTTGAATTTCTCCTTCAATCGCTTCACGATAATATCAATGTGCAACTCGCCCTGTCCTTGAATCAGTGTCTGATGCAATTCCGGATCTTGCGTGATGATAAACGTCGGATCCTCTTCATGTAACGAATGCAAACCGATCGCGACTTTTTCTTCATCGCCTTTATTCTTAGCCTGCACAGCACTTGTGATGATCGGTGCAGGTAAGTCGATTGGCTTCATCACCACCGGAAAAGTCCGACTTGAAAGCGTATTATTCGTATGGGTATCACGAAGCTTAACCGCTGCAGCGATATCGCCGACTGCAACGCTATGCACTTCCTTGCGGGCCTTTCCATTCATTTGATAAATCTGTCCCACGCGCTCTGATTTGCCGTTCGATTCATTTACGAGATCTAGGCCGGAATGGATCGATCCATGATAGACGCGGAAGAATGAGAGATCGCCCAAGTGCGCTTCGCTTACTGTCTTGAAAACGAAGAGCGTTGTCGCATCTTTCGGAGCGCTGTTGAGACTCACCTCTTGCTTCGTGTCGGGGTTTGTGCCGTGCACGTCCGTGATGTGATCTTCCGGAGCCGGAGCATTCGTGATGATAAATTCGAGAATACGCTTCGTGCCGATGTTATGCTCGGCGTCGGCGCAGAGAATCGGAAATAACTTGCGATGCGCAAGTGATTCGTGAATGCCGCCCGAAAAATGCGACTCATCAAGCTTGCCATCGTTTGCGAAAAACTCCTCCATCAAACTGTCATCGCTTTCGGCAACGATCTCGACAAGTTCGCGATGCAGCAGGTCCGCTTGATCGCCGACATCTGCCGGAATATTTTCTTCCGTGTAATTTCCAGAACCATCCGTCGCAAATTTCAGCAGCTTCATCTTCATCACATCGACGATGGCGCTAAATCCAGGTCCCGCGTTATATGGGAACTGCACCACTGCGGTCTGATGCCCGAAATGATTCTTCATCTCTTCGACGAGCATATCAAAATCGGTACCGGTTGTTGTGACATCGAGCTTATTGACAACGAAGATCACTGAGTTCTCATCTGTCGTGCAGTAGCCCCACGCCTGATCCGATCCGATCTCTACCCCTTGCCCCGCATTGATCACTACAAGCGCCGTATCGGCAACGTGTAGTGCACTCCGAACCTCACCCGAAAAATCGGAGTAGCCGGGGGAATCGAGTAAGTTAAGCTTGGTGCCTTGTGCGCTGAGTGAGAGGAGTGTTGTGTTGATGGAATGCTTTCGAGCTATCTCATCGGGGTGATAATCAGAGAGTGTGTTTCCTTCGAGTGTTGTGCCGCGGCGAGTTGTTGCTCCCGCGGCAAATGCGATGCCTTCGGCCAGCGTAGTCTTTCCAGAGCCGGCATGTCCGACGAGCGCAAGATTGCGAATCGCCTGCGACGATGGGGCGGACGAGCGATCATCCTGTGTTCCCATGGCTTTATCCTCCGTTTGGTTTGTGAATGATAAGCACAGATACTATTGCGAGCTCGTTGCCAATGTCTTCTCTCGGGCAACACGCACCCGCCTAATTATAACCTAAGAAGTGGCAAGAATCAAGCCCGATTTATTCGAAATTGATAATTATTTGGAGATTTTCTTTGGGAGGGATAACTTGTATGGGACGAGTCCGGAGGTCGGCACCGCTCAAAGACTACTTCACCTTGACATCCGAATAGGGTACCAGATTGAACGTACCATCTACGTAGGTCTTCGAGTTCGGATCGATGTAGTCAAGATACTCATCAAAGCTAAACGAGCCCGAGAGCTGATGGCGTACCGTGTCGAACGTAGTGATCGTGAGCGAGCCCGTGTTGATATTTTGCCACGTGCCCGATTGATAATTCGTTGTGTAATACCCTGCTACCGCGGAGGTATCCTGCAAGGCCTTCCGGACACCATAGTTATAGGCTGCTTTGGCTGGTGTCAAGATGTTGAGCTGCATCACGTTTGGCAGTACGCCTATATGCATCAAGAGCTCTGGCTTCGTCCAATGATTGTTGAGATCTTGATAACTCGGTATGAGCAGAACGGTGATCGAGTCAAAATACACGAGCTTGGATCCGCTTGTCGATGCCGTGTAAATACTCGCGGCAAATTTTCCCTTTTGAGCAATGGGCGCAGGATTGTTTGGTCGCGTATCCGAGGAGGAGGGCGACGTAGACATCGAACAACTACTACAAAACAACATTACGAGCGCACCAAACAGGTATCGACGCTTCATCACAACTCGATCGGTCGGTAAAATACACTGCCGTTTAACAACCCTTCGAAAACGGAAAAGTTACCAATTCCTCTTGCACTATTTTGCTACGCAAGCCGTAGGAATCGCTCGAAAATAGGTCCAAATTCCGAAACAATTGGGATTTTAGTGTTGATTGGCAATTTCCCTATTACGGCTCCATGTGAGAATCCGTTAAGATTTCTCACACGGAAACCGAAATTTATTACGCTTTTTACAAAGCGTATGAGTCAGCTTAGGACTTCGCCTGCAACTGTGCTTCGACGAACCAGAGCCACTTATCGAGGCCGCGAGAAATCTCGGTCAGAATATCTGTCGTATCGGCGTCATGTAATTTGTCCGATTGATCGATCCCTTTGCGAACATGTTTACCGCAGGCTGCGATCGAAGAAGATAAGGCGTTGACGTGATCGACACCGTTCGCAATGTTCATCGGATATTTTGGCAAGGAGCTGCGCTTCTCGATCGCACGCAGTGTGCCCTCGGCAATTCCGCCCAACTGAACGATGCGCTCGGCAACGAGATCGACATATTCTGCTGCCGCAGTGACGATCTTATCGAAGAGCTCATGCAAGGCAATGAAATCGGGTCCCTTCACATTCCAATGTGCTTGCTTCGATTGCAACTGCAAATCAATGCAAGCTGCAAGGAGTTCATTCAGGTGCGCGCAAGCCTTTGTTCGGGTGGCGAGTGGTAGGTCGTTCTTAGTTTTGTACATAAGTGGAAATGAATAAGTTATTGGTTAATACAAATCGTACTTTCGTTGTGCGTAGGCAAACCGCTATTCTGACTTTGGCATCTCACTATCTTCGCGCATCACATAAGATAATGCACCTGATGGACAGCGTTCTACCTGATTGCGGATCGCATCGGTCGTTGCTGCTTGGATGTCTACCCAAGGAATCCGCGTTCGATCGAAGACTCCCGGAAGCCCACGCAAGCAAATTCCTGTATGCGCGCATAGCAACGGCTGCCAAATCACGGTGATCTCACCGTTTGAATACGTGTGTCGGTTCTTTTCCAAATTAATCGGCGAATGTGTTCTCAGTTCCGAATAATAAATAACAGTTAGAAATAGGCTTAGTTCGGTCTACAAAACCCGCAAGCACGCTCCTTCCAATCTGAGCGTAACTGCCGTCAATCGGACACCTAGTGCACCACCGTATCGCTGCAACTTTCAGATCACAAAGGGGTTTCCACTATTACGATACAAATTGAGTCAAAACTATGTCGCACAGATTACACTTATTCGCAGCAACGCTCGTTGCAATTTCATTCGCGGCCTGCTCCGTGACCGATTCGGCGGTCATCCCCGAAAAGCCAACCTGTAAATTTCAATCGGTCAGAATGCATACGGATACGCTGAAAGCGAGTGCATTGCCGAGCGATACCAACGTCGCGTATGAGTATTCCACGAACGATGTTCCGATGGATTCCTTGCTTGTCGCCCTATGTAATAATGGCTTCGCGATCAAAGAAGGATGGATCACGCCGCCGGTTGTGTATCTCTGCAAGGATGCGCGTGGACCCCGCCCTGTGGTCGTTCTAGATTCGCCCGATGTTCGAATGCAAGCCCTCGGATTCACACGGGGACTCGGTAGATTTCTTTGCGGGACGGAGGTTATTCGGTACACGCAGGAATGATTGAATTTCTGTCATTAAATATCCCCTCCTCCACCGCGACCTACTAATGCAGGGAGAGGAGATCTCCACCAATTGTGGAAAAAATATTCCCTCAGAATTAGCGCAACACGGCACCTCAAAAGTTTTTTTGAAACACGCACCGTGAGTTACTCGTTTAAAGAAAAACCAGACCACAAAACACTCAAAAATCACCTCTCTCGAAAGCGATTTGCCGACAATGTTTCAGCTCTTCGACATTCGCTTTGCGATCTCCTCCATGGAGACATCTGCGATGTGCGTCCCGATCCACCATTTGTTTCCTTCGGCATCCACTACACCGGTAGTTCTATCGCCATAGAATTGATCGGCAGGCTCCATGATCGAAGTTGCTCCGGCTGCAAGTGCTTGGTGATAGAGCTTATCCGTGTCGGGCACATAGAGATATAGCCCGCAGGGCATCGCAGGAAAACCTTCCATCGCTTCGCCCATCATCAGCATCGAATCACCGATCTTGAGTCCAGCGTGCATGATCTTTCCCGCAGGATTTTTAGAAACATGGTCGACCGCTGCGTCAAAAGCCTTCTGGATGAATTCGATCGTGGTCATTGCGTCATTCACGATCAGATATGGAGTGACGGTGTGGTAGCCTTTCGGAATGGGGTTAACTGACATGATCTTCTAAGATTTTCAAGTGTAAGAAATTGCTTGGTGCGACAGGCAAATCCCTTCGATTTAGGTGCCTATCAACGATTCTTTCATATATACAAACTCCAAGTCCAAACCAAGAATCGCTTTCGAAAAATATTCCGAATCGAGGTGTAACTTATTCAGGTTTTATGGATTATATTGAGTAGCAACTTGAGTTGTGGATCGACGGCCGGACTCCTGAACCGGCCAACATTCGGAGACGATGCTCGTGGCCATTTCTGCTCGCTGAAGAAAATATTGGTCTCGTGTGTTCATGCAAGCAGTGCGAGGTCGCTCGCATAACCGATAGAGTCTTGCTGTCTTTGCATTCGCTTCGTTCGCATTTCTATGTTTCGCCAGAAATTATGAAATTCAGATTCTTCTTTCTCGTTACGATGCTTTGCGTTTTCTCAAATGTCCGTGCAGGTGTGCCGGATTGGCGAGCGCTCACGATCCCAACTGGCGTCCTCACAAATCAGAAGGCTCCTTATTTTCTGAATGCGAATGTAGGTTTTGTTTTCAGTCCGGGACTCTTATTTTATGGGTCGATGAGTCAATCACGTCTGCCTGCGAATTTATTGCGAACGAACGATGGCGGACAAACTTGGACGCACATTCCTTTTTTTGAAACACTCGGGTGTGGATTCACGCAGATCTATTTTGTCAATCTTGCTCACGGATTTATTTCCGCCTATGCGTTTAACACAACCGATCCAAATCTTGCCACTGGCGGAATCTACGAAACGGTCGACTCTGGATTTACGTGGAAGCGCATTACACCAAAAGGGTTAAGCTTTCGATCGGTCTATGCGGTCGAGAATGAATTCAGTGCGACGTGCAGAATTTTTGGAGTAACATATGACGCCGCAGTGTATAGAACAGGTAGTTTGTACGCATCGAATGATGGTGGCTCCGCATGGAACACAGTGCCCGCGCCGACCGGTATCGACATGTCGGGTGCTCCATATTATTTCCATGTGACCGGAAATCGCGACGGCATTGTGACAGTCGTTGGTAGAGACGCAATTTCGACGGCCTATTTGCAATACTCGACCGATGCAGGCGACACCTGGAAAACTTCAAGGCTTGAGCTTAGTTACGCCTACGACATGATGGGAATATTTTCCTTTGCGCATGGGACCGATATTCTTCGTGAATCCGTACCGTTCGTCGATCGACAAGCAGACACATATAGCTTCATGCGCTCGCTAAATCTGTTCACGAGTTTTGATACCTCGCTGCTACATAAAGAAATGGGAGGTTGGATCTTTGGGACCTCGTGTGTGCAGTACATCTGTAGCGCGAGCAGTTCAAATCCTGGGCTCGGGTTTCTTCGTTCAAAAGATCGCGGCACGAGTTGGGCACTCGTTGGCGGAATAAATTTTATCGAACTGGATGATCAAGATTTCCAAAACGTTTCGGTCGTCGGATATGGTGCTATAGTTTACGCTTGCGACGTCCAACGCCGAGTGCAAAAAAGTAGCACCGGTGGCGACGGCACACTTAGTGCGGCAGCCCTCGCACCAAAGATATTGATCGGGCACTCGATCGATAAAGGCGACTCAACCACGATGCCGCTTCAGCAATGCGATTCGGCGAGTTTGCGATTCGCGTATCAAAACCTGGCATGTAGCTTTACACACTTGTCCTCGCTTCGCATCGACGGACTTGATCCGGCGGAATATTCCGTTTCACATATCTGGAAACATCCGAACTATTCGCTGCCCGATACAACAATCGTTGCTATCATGCCATCGCGTTCCGGCAGTCGCGCACTCACTGTGCATGCACAATTTACCGACGATGAATATCAGACCATCGATACAAGTTTTAGCTTTACGCTGAATGTATCGCCGATCGCGGGCGTGCAGATGGGCATGTATCTAAAGCCGGCGTCGCTTACCGCGAAAGCGGGTGAGGATATCCAGATACCCCTTTACGTCAATACTTCTGGACCATTTGTACTGGCTCCTTCTGTGATAGGCCTAACGTATGCAATGAACACGGAGATGTTTTCGGAGCTTACCTTTGTGCCGGCGATAGCAGCAATCACTTGTTCGAGCGTTACGATCACGCCGAAGCAATTTGCGCTCACGATCACATCAAGCACGAATTTGAATTTGAATGGCGAGAGTCTTCTGGGTTGGTTGCATGCCAAAGTTGTGTTAACCGATTCTTCGAGGACGAACGTCACACTTCCGGATGTAACGATCGGTAGTTCGAACGCTCACTGCCTCCTTCAACTTCTTGCACAAGACACAGTCTCGATCTCGCGTATTCCCGAGTGTGGTGATACAACGTTGCTTCGATTTATGCATGGCATTCCACCGAACAGCATTGTGAGTGTTCAACCAAATCCGGCAACGACAACTTTGCATGTGGTTTTGTCAGCCAACACAAACCAACTTTCCGCGTATGAATTATTCGATCAGCTTGGTGTCGCACGGTTACGCGGGGCAACCAAGGGCGAATCTTTCGAGTTGGGATTGGAGTCGGTACCGAACGGGACGTACTACCTTCGAGTAACGAGCCCACTCGGCGCATCAAGTTCTGTGCGTGTCATCGTGGCGAGGTAATCCTATTATGTAACATTAGAAAAATAATTTGCTTCATGCGGATCGTCCGTAGGTCACTTCTCCTCTCGCTTCTCCTTTTCGTGCTTTCTTATGGCTCCGAGGATACTCGTGCATCAAATCCAAATTGGAAGCAAGTGGCATACCCTGGCGATATAACATATCCGAATTACCCTGAGCCCTATTTTCTCAATCCCAATTTGGGATTCAAGTTCATTCCCGGAATAATTTTTAATGGACAGGATCTCGGACTCTCTAATGCACAGTCCAATCTCTATCGCACGACAGATGGCGGTGTGACTTGGACGAGCATTGATTATTTTACAACGCTAAATTGCGCCATCGCGCAAATGTATTTTGTAAGTGCAAATCACGGTTATATCGCAGCAACCTTGCGCAGCAATTTCGATACGACGGCTGCCGCAGGTGGGATCTATGAAACACTCGATACCGGAGCAACGTGGCGAAAGATTTCGCCAAAGCGCATTTCGTTTGGCTCGGTGTATGCGGTAGATAATTTGGTTTATGCAACTGCAATCGATCCGCATACAACATCCTATCCAGCATTCGATAGCGCCCTCATGTTCACCGCCGATGATGGTAAGACGTGGAACAGCGTTACGAAAATTGCTGGTCTCGTGATGGGACGGACGCAGCAGTTTTCCTTTGTGACCGGTAACAAAGACTATCTGATAGCGGCAGTGTATTTCGATGCGATTGAAAATTCAACGCTTGTTTATTCCACCGATCAAGGTCAAACATGGCTTTCGACAACGCTCGATCCGACAAGCGATCTGAATATGATGAGCCTGTTTTGTGTGCCGCACAGTCAGGATATTATTCGAGAGTATGTGCCGTGGTGGAATCGCAACGATGACACGTACTCGTTTCTGCGAAGTTCAAAATATTTTAGTGCGTCCGACACTGTAATCTCGCACAAGGAAATTGGCGGATGGATGGCGGGCACATCGTGCGTGCAATATGTATCCAGCGCTAGCGATTATCTCCCTGGTGCCGGAGTCTTGCGCTCCGTCGCTCCTGACCCGAATTGGTATCACTACGATGGTCCGAGCTTCGATGAACTCGATGATCAGGATTTTCAGAATCTTTCGGTGGTTGGTTATGGAGCAGTCGTTTATGCCGGCGATTTGAATTTGAGTATGTGGAAGACGATCAATGGTGGAGATGGCACGCTCTCGGTCAAGTCACTTGCGCCTGCGGTACAGCTATCCATCTTTCCGAGTCACACAAGCGGTGACACGCTGCTTATTCCACAATGTGATTCGCTGATGCTTCAGTTGCAAATGCAAAATCTTTCTTGCAGTCTTACGCATCTTACGAAACTTGAGATCGAAGGCCTGAACGGAAACGAATATTGGGTTAC
>JBDTCS010000126.1:0-10293 GCA_039923455.1 Kapaibacterium sp. (SeqCode)
ACGAGGGCGTCGCCTCGCATCTCGATGATCTCAAGTCGATGGGGATGATGAGCGGTGCAGAAAAATTCTTTTCCTACTTTCCTACGCTCGCCGTTGGTGTTACGTATCCGAACTATACTCCGCTTACACTAACAGGTGTACCTGTGACGGGTGCTGACGTAGAATTTGTGCCGGGTGATTTTTATCTTGCAGTCACGGGTGGCCAAACGCAGAAGGCGGTCGTGCGGGATACGCAGAGCATCGCTTATCAAAACACGCTATGGGCCGGTGCGATCGGCATCGGTAAGCGCAACGACACACATTTTCACGTCACCGCACTCTATGCGAGAGACGACGCGACGAGCGTGCTGCAAGATACGACGCTCGCAGATAGCAATCTACTTTTTCGTAGCGGGCCAAAGGCAAATTATTTGCTTGGGGCCGATCTGAAGATCATCGCCGATCCGCACTTTAGCGTAGACGCGGAGATCGTCGGATCGATGTTAACCAGTGACACGAAAGGCGCGGACGTTACCAATAACGATATTCCAAGCTGGGTACGCAAGTTGGTCGATCCTAAGATTTCGAGTTTTGTGGATTATGCGTACATTTTGCATACGGGTATCACGATTCCGGAATCGGGCTCGAAGTTGAGCGGAATGCTGCGTCGAGTCGGCCCGGGATTTTATTCACTCGGCTCGCCAAATTTGCGCAACGATAATTTCCGCTATGAAGGCAAGTTCGATCAAAGTTTTGCAAAGCGCCAGGTTACGGTCGGCACGTTCATTCGCAACGAGCATGATAATTTGATTCCGTGGAAGCAGATGACGACGTCGATCTCATCCTACGGCGTGTCGCTCGGTCTCAATTTGCGAAAGCTGCCATATTTACGCCTGAGTTACTCTCCCTATTTTCAATCGAGTGAGATTACTGATTCGGCACTGATGGCAACGCCCGGTAGTGACAGCTTGCGCTTTGAGAATAGGACGTCACTCATCTCTATCGTGGCGGGATACAGCTTTGCGATTGAGAAGCTCGTGACCTCGACAAATATTTCGTTCTCGAAACAAGATACGAAGACGCGCTATGGCCTGGGAGATTTCAGTTCGACGAACTGGTCACTGAACGAGATCGTGAATTTTCCATTCCCACTAAGCTTGTCTGGAACGCTCGGGCTGATTGAACCGCATGCAACGCCCGACACCGCCAACGCGATCATCTCCATCGATCTATCCGGTTCCTATACCGCCTACGATGTATGGACGAACACTGTCGGCTTTACAATCGCGAAGCAAGCGGGCGTGGATAATAAGACCGGCTTTTATATTAGCACCTCGTTCCCACTATGGAAGGCGGGGACGCTCGACATTCGAGCAGAGAAAAATATTTACACGAATAACAATCCCTATCCGGATGCACTTCCGGGAACGTTCCAGAATCCGAACTACAATGAGTTTATTCTGCGGGCGGTGCTAACGAAAAGTTGGTGAGATCTCTCACGATTCGAATTTGAACGAAGGAAACAAGAGCAGCACGTATGTCTAAGAAAGAACAATTGCTCAACTTGCAAAGCTTGCGAGCGTATCAGCCAAAGCAAGGTGGACTCTGGCAGATATTGGAGAAACATCAGACGGAGGCTGCGATCCGATCGGCGCGAAGCGTGACGGAAGTACCGCAGGATAAAAAACCGTCGGGGTTTTCGCTATCGCGTCGCTCGGTGCTAAAGCTTGCAAGCGCAAGTGCTGCGGCGGTTTCGGCTGCCGCAATTCCTTCGACGATAAAGGCAGCCGGTGCAGTGTTGCAAGGTCCGTTCAAACTAAAACTTGAGGGAGATCAACGCACGCCTTCGAAGGTGACATTCTCGCTCGGTGATCGTGCGCGTTGGGTCATTGATCTTAACGATTTCTCACCAGCGTCGACGCTTCGTCCGGCAAAAATTTCAGTCGAGCAAACCGAGCGATTGCTGAAAGTACGACTCGTTGGTGCATACTACCCTGGTACGACGCTTCCGGCAGATTTTGTTTTGAATGTGCAACCGGGTGTGCTGGAATGTCGAATGCATTTACGCATGTCGCTCGGTCGCTTTGATGCCGTTGCGCCGTTCGAGCGTTGGTTAGCGGGTGAAGCCGAAGCAACTTCAAAGGTGTCGCTCAAAGCCAGTGCGATCAGTGCACACACGATTGAGATCGGTGAAGCCGCCAAGTTGCATTTATTTGGAGATGCACGAGCAAGCTTTAAATCGGATTGGACGACACGATTCACCGGCAACGATATTGCTCTCGTGCACGGAATCGGAGATAACATTCGCTCAAGCATTTGCGAACTCGGCCTCGAGAAATCTGCGCCACGGACTAAAGACCTCGCGACAAACGGTTCATTGCTTGCCATCGTCGACACTGCCAGAACTATTTTTTCCATCGATCGTGGTGCAACCGATTGGCGTGTGAACATGGGACTCGATCCTGTTTCACTCGATGGTGGCTCGCCAGTTTCGTGGGGCATCTCGCAAGGCGCCGAGCCATTCGATCGTATTCGAATCGAAACGAGCCGCGATGCAAGCGGTGCTGTGACTGCTGCGTTGCTCGCCGAAGGAATGCAAAATGTGCGAGATGAGAATAGCGCTCCACAATATTATTTCGATGCTCCGATGCTTCGCTCGGTGACGGGTGGAGCATTCGCGATCGGATTAGCGAGCCCTCGATTTGCTATTGTCACGCGTTCGAAAGATTCGGATGCCGGTGCTCGAGAGGAGCGAGCATTGCTTGCAAGTTTTCATTCAAAGAGTCAGTGGCTGAGCAATGGTGGGTGCATGGTCGAACTCGGCGGAGCAGAGAATTTACCCCCTTTCGAAATATTTGCTGTCGATGGTCACATCGAGCATTTGCATTGTGAACCATCGCTGATCAAAGCGTCTGTTCCGCTTAAAGGAGCAATCGCAGAGCCGTTCGAATTTCACGAAGGTGCGAGAATGGCTTTTGCAACTTCACCCGAGAGCATCCACGGTGAATTGCATCCGCAACTCGGAATGGTGTTGCTCGATGGTGATGGACTGCCGGCAGAAAATCCGATGCGATTCCCGGCTAACGTTATCATCTCGGTAGTACGCCCGGACGATCTACTCGTTCTCAAATTCGAGCTGATAAATTTTGTCTATCGCAGCACCGGCGATACGGATGCAACGCATAACTCTCCGGTGCTCTGGAAGGTTAAGGGCAAAGGGGATTTTAAGGAGTCATATCTCGTCGTTCATTTTCCACCGCAACATATTGGTGAGCAAGCGTTCTATGAAGTAACGCAAAACCCTGCTTCGGGAAAAGACGATAAGGGTAATCCGCTTCCTCCGAATCCATCGAATGAGTTGCCGCCCTTTCCACCGTTTGCGCAATCGCGTCTCGCGGGCCCAAGTCGTCTTGCGTTTTGGATTCCCGAAACAGTAAAAGAAATTCCGTTCACGCTTCAAGGTTTGCTCGATTGGGATCATCTCGTACCGAGCGTCGTACCTGTCGCACTTCCACCACCTGCGCCGCCGATTCAGCTGTATCTATACTTGCCAATTACTACCCTCGGCTCGAAGTATGCGGTCAAATCCGGTAGTGCGTATAAGGCGATTGGAAATACCCGCATTCAAAAGGGGGGACCGGTAGAATTCACTGCTCCAATTCTTGCTGACGTTTCGCATTCACCCGGTTTTGCTGTGACGATCGATCAGAATGCATCGTCCAAAGCGACTTCGAAGCTTATGTCGGACTCGCATTTTTCCGCCGGCAATACGAAGCACATGAGCAAGGTGGCAAATCTGTATGCCGCTCGCGCGACAGAATTTGATTCGAGCTACGAATTCGCTGCGGGACTTTTCGTGATCCCGACGATCCGCAAGCCGGAGCTATGGGAGACGTCACTCGAAACACCCTATCGACTTATCATCAGTCCGAACCGGTTTTCCGGTTGGGCTCATGCGAAGAAACCCGTCTTCGAGCCCACACCGGCTGAACTGGGTGATTATTACAACAATCCAACGCCGAGCAAAACCAAATGGGCGGAGCTTTGGCACACACGCCTTGGTATTCGAAACGTAGACTCGAAATCGGGACGAGTATTCATCGATGAGCAAGATGATTACTATCGCACGGTTCGGGCTGTGTGGTCACCTGATTACGATCCGACGCGCAAGCACAATCATTACAATTCCGTCACACCGACTCCGCACAATCCGTTCAGGATGTCGCTCGACGAGAAGGATCGTCACGAACTGGTTGCGCTCACGTCCGACTTTTTTTTAGATAACACCGATGAGCGTATTGTTCGCGCGGAGCGATTGATGCTTAGCTCGCTCGGAGCGTATATGAATACGCGTGGTGCGTGGGACATTCCACTCTCCCCGGGTTATGCCGAGCCGCTTTCGATCGAGGAGTGGCGGCATCGCTCGGCAATGGGACGCGACAACTATGTGCGTGTTGTCTACAAAGGATTCCTATTTCCGTTCGGCCATCGTGCATCGCTTGTGAAGATCACGGAGCGAAAATTCGTCCCGCGCAACGGATACATGACGGCTTATCTCCGTCAGCGAATGTATATCATCGTTCGACAACCGGAGAAAGTCTATCCGGCAGATTTTCAACAATTCGAAGGTCGCAGGCTTCCGTTCAAGCGTATACGTATCACGACACTTACGACACCGGATGTCAACAAGCCAGAGCTTTCGCAGATCACTCCGACTTCCGGCCAATCTGCGTTCTGGCCACAGATCAACAGCCCCGCTGTCGATTTTCAATTTCACATGGTCGGAGTTGATTGGGAAGGGCACACCATCGAATTCACAGCACCGCTTGCGTTCATCGATAACTCGATGGCCTATGACAACAGTCCTTCGCTCGCAATCGGAAAAGCGATGCAGAAGTACACGGTTTCCGACCCAGTAGGTAAGACGAGATGTCAGCGCCCCGTGAACGGACAAAAGATCGCCTATGCCGAAAGCAAGAAAGCAGGCGATACCACATTCGAAACTACGATCCTTACGTTTGGAGCCGAGACGACAAAGCCAACCGTCGATGCGCTAACGATGCAGAAGCACGACCAACCGGCATTCTATCCATCGGTCGAAGTTGCGAACGTTACGATCGAAGCAGTGAAGCAACTCACCGGAGTTTCGGGCGGCTCACCGATCAAGTATTCCGATGTCTATCGTGATAGCGGCTGGGATACGGGTGCGAACAAGGGCCAACTCTTTTTGCAGATGGCCGATAACACTCCCGTCGGACTTAATTTCGGTAAAGGCGGCTCGGGTGTAAGTACGGATAAGATCGGAGGACTTGTAAATCCGAGTCAGTCGATCATGGGCTTATCGCGTTTGTCCGGACCTGTGAGTGCAAGTGTGCCGAGTGATCTTGGCGATATCATTGGTGCGAAGTTCGATCCGAAGAATTTCTTTAAAGGTCTGGACGTAAAAATTCTCGGCGGCATTTCGCTGCTGGATATTGTCCAAGCCGTCACGGGTCTTGATCTATCGCTGGATAATCTCAAGAGTGAGATGGAGTCGAAGCTTGGTGACCTGAAAGATAAAGTGACCACCGCAGCGCTTCAGGCATTGCCGAAATCGCCGATACCTTCCTTCATCACGCACGCGATCTACGATACGGCGGATGCAGTGGATGCTGGCAAGAAGGCAGCAGGTGATGTTGCAAACGGATTACAGATCCCGAAACAAATTCAAATCGCATTTAAATGGGATCCGGAAGTGGATTCCTTCGGCCCGTTCAAGCTCAAGAGTGGAGCCGATAAGAAAGATATTCTATCGCTTACCTCGCTGCTGTTGATTCCGATCAAACCACCGGTGATTGATGCAAGTGATCCGACAAATTCGAAACCACCGATGCCCGGCGAGCCGAGTTACATCGTCACGGCACGGCTTCAGAATTTCATTCTGGATCTTTTTGATATCATTGCGATAACCGTGAACTCTGTGAGCTTCACGAAGGAAAGTGGTAAGAAGGCAGACGTCAGCGCAGATATCGAGAGCATGGAGTTCGAAGGCCCGCTCGCATTTGTTAATGAACTCAAAAACGTAATTCCATCAAGCGGCTTTAGTGATCCACCAAGTTTGGAAGTCACCCCGACCGGAATACGACTCGGGTATGATCTTGCGCTACCAAGCATTAGCGTCGGTGCATTCGCACTCACGAATGTCTCGCTTGGTGCAGAGCTTAGCCTTCCATTTACTGGAGATCCACTTCGATTCCGATTCCATTTCTGCACACGCGAGCATCCGTTCTGCTTATCGGTCTATTGCCTCGGCGGTGGTGGATTCTTCGGTATCGAACTTGGACTCGATGGTGTCGAGATGATCGAAGCTTCGCTCGAATTCGGCGCAGAGCTTTCGATTGATCTTGGAGTCGCTTCGGGAAGCGTCTCGATCAAGGCAGGCATTTATTTCAAGCTCGAGAAAACTCCGACCGGAGATCATTGCCAACTTACCGGTTACGTTCGCATGAACGGTGAACTGGAAGTCTTAGGTATCATCACTGTCTCCGTCGAATTCTATCTCGCTCTCACCTATGCAACTCCTCCATCGAAAGCATGGGGTGAGGCGACGCTTACGGTGAAAGTGGAGATACTCTTCTTCAGTACGAGTGTATCGATGAGTGTTCGAAAAGAATTTGTCGATCCGACAGGATCATTCGGTCAGCTGATGTCCGATACGGAATGGCTGGATTATCGTTATGCATTTGCAGCGTGATCAATCTACGATAAAAGAATATGTCATTAGAACAAACGATCGTCTGGACAGCGCTTCCGCATGGAGTGATCGAATCGGGTGGTGAGAAAAGGCTGAGGCTTTCGCTGGTTGCTTCGCCGCGTCTGCGAACAGACATGGGTGACAAGCTAAAATATTTCAAGGAGCATTTCCTCGATTGGCCTGCGACAGTGCGTGCAATGAAGTTTGAGTTGCAGTTCTCGCCCGGACCGGTTGTCTCGAAAGTTCGGCGCATCATTCCGGAAGATTCCAGTGAGGAAAAATTTCCGTCGTCTGAGCTGTGGTCGAAGATCTTCAACGGAGATACGTACGTCAGGCCGTACGAATTTCCGGCCATGGAGGATAAGCTTATTTATTCCTATCCGGTCGGAAATGTTGCGGGCTTTATCAAGAAGCTCTATTCTGCAACTGCAGTATTCGCAGGTGAGACGTATCCCGCGAATTCGGCAATACTGAATCCTGAAACCTTTGGAGCAATCGTGAATCACCGCGGTGAAAATAATTTCAGAACTGCCGTGCAGGTCGGTGGGATTCAGCCTGCCAAAGAGAGCGAGAAGTTGAAAGCTATCATGACCGCACCGACGAGACTCAAGGGTGGTGCACGTGGAAAGCCCGCAACGAACAATGCGGTACCACCATCGGCGCCTGACACAGCTTTCGATTTTTTTCAGTTCCAAAATTTTCATCAAGTACATAGTAAGCAAGATCCCGAGTTCGAAACGACGGATGCGCACGGAGTCAAAGGCTACCGCCAAGGGAAATATCATCGCCTGCCGGCAGCGATACCTAAACCTAAACTCGATTTTCATCAGGTGATAGGATCGTTTGGCGATTATCCGATGCTGCAAAGGATGCTTGGTCTCGTGATTGATGTGGAGATTCCACTGGATGGTGTGCCCGAAACATCCGGCGCATTGCAGTCAGTGCAAGTTATTCCGCATTATCCCGCTTCGATACCGGCACCGCATCCCACCGATATTAAGGCGAAGACCTACTATGTGCTCTCACTCGGAAAACACATTTTCAAACCTCGTCCACGTGAGGTGAGTCCGGAATTCAATGTGCACGGCCTCTTCAATATCAACGAGATGTTCCAGGAGCAGCGTGTCTATCACATCGAGCAGATGGATCTGGATGGTGCGGTATTCAAAGCAATGAACTTTGCCTACACGCTCTACTATTCGATGCAACGAAGAACTGCCGATAGTCCCGAAGAGAGCAGCATTCCATCTCTGACTACCGGAGGTATTTCCGTTTCGCGAACTGGCAGTGCATATAGATTGAGCACACTCTTTCAAGGTGCATCGAACACAAACGCTGCACTTCCCGCCGAGCCTTCGTTCTTTGCCGAGGATGTCATTCGAGGTTATCGAATGGACGTACACGACAACACAACAAATGCGTGGCGCTCACTCTATCAACGAGAGGGTACCTATAAGATCGGCGGCGACGAACTCAAACTTCTCGACGAAGGATTCACGCAGCTCGCAACTGGTTCGAGCGCAGATGGCTCATCACCCGATCTTTATTTACACGAGTCGTTCTTACGTTGGGATGGATGGAGCCTCGCAGCTCCAAAGCCCGGCGCTGCAATGGATAATGAAGGTGCAACGCAGCCATCGGACAATCTCAATCCACCGAACGCAGATTATCCTGTGCATCCGACATTCAAAGCATACAAAGGCTCGTTGCCGAAGTTGCGTCTCGGAAGAAAATATCGTCTGCGGATTCGAGGTGTGGATCTCGCAGGTAATAGTGCGGCATTCAACGAGATGGCACCCGATGATAAATATTTCAAGTATGCGCATGCGATCTATACCGATCCGATCAAGCCTACAGATTTTTCAGCAGCCACCGATGAACTGTTGTTCAATCGATTCGAACCGATCATCTCTCCTGCAGTCGTACTGAAGCAGGATATTAAATCTATTCCGGAAGGATGTCCGGTCTCGGATAAGTATGCTGATGCAAGCGGCCCGAATGGTGTGGGTTCAGCGGGTGAATCGATTGAGCGTATCGTGATCCGTACCTACAACGATGAGCCGACGAAGAACACGACCGACACTCCGGAAAAATCGCGTCGTCATTTTGCTGCGCCTGCTTCTTCGGTGACGATGGCCGAACTCTACGGAAGATTAGATGTCGATCTTTCTTCACCGGACTCGAAAGGCAAGTTACTCGATCAACAAAAACTGCTGATCAAAAAAGCGGATGCCAAGTTCGATCAAACACCTGCGGCAAAAGCCGGTGACCCGATCATCGCGATCTATCCAATCGACAAGAACGATGCGATCGCAGAAATTCCTTATCTGCCCGATCCGGGTGCGAAAGGTGTTTCGTTTGTGAATTTGCCCGGAGTAGCGAAAGGTAAGCGACTTGACTTTTCGAAGGACGACACATTGCCATCTTCACCGGCACTTCCGATGGCATTGCCTACGCCTGCAGCCGACAGCGTTACGCTGCTTGACTTTAAACCGGGCTCCGATTGGTACGATCCGAAAACAATTCAACTGCTTCTAACCGACGGGACGACTGCCGGCAACAAACCACCACAGCTTTCAAGTGACGGTCGATCACTCACGGTCTATCTGCCAAAAGCCGAGGTGATCGAAGTGCCGTTTGCAAGTATTCTTTCGAACGCGGATCTCGAGAACATGGGGATCTGGCGTTGGCTCGCGGATATTAAACCGGAGCTGAAGCTACTTCCGTATTTGCGTCGCATGGCACTCGATGGAAGACATTGGATGATCACGCCGCACCGTAAGTTGGTGCTCGTGCATGCAACCCAGAAGCCACTTGCTGCACCGGCCTATACCGATCTAAAGCCATCGAAATATTTGGGGGACACGTATGCGACGCTTTATGATTCGATAAAGATTCACGGCAAGAGCACGAGCAAAGTAGATATCAAGGCAGAGTGGACAATGTGGGTCGATGATCTTCGTGACCCGGGTCCGAAGAAAATCGCGGCAAGTGCGCATGTCGCTGAGATAAAAGTCGAAGACGTAACACTGCCGACTCTCGATCTCCATCATCAGCATAATCTTGGAGATACAAAATTTCGTCGTATCAATTATACCGCGATTGCGACGACGAGATTCCGCGAATATTTTCCCGCGAAGATCACGGCGGATGAAAAAAATATTCAACGCAATTCGAACGACGCACTCGCCGATGGAAAGTATGTTGCTCCGAATCCGCTCAACATTCTAAATTCCGCACGTCCGGATATTCCAAAGCTGCTCTATGTTGTTCCGACGTTTGGTTGGGATCGCAAATCGGCAACGAAAGGAGCCTACAGCAAGCGCACAGGTGGTGGACTTCGTGTCTATATGGATCGTCCGTGGTTCTCGTCGGGTGATGATGAGCGTCTTGGTGTGATGATCTGGACGGGGCCGTTCAAAGACATTGAAGATAAGAACAAGCCGTTCGTCACACAGTGGGGCACCGATCCAATCTGGCTTACCGGCGGTACCACTACTGCGCCGAGTGAAGCAAGCTTCCCGAGACATCGCGAAGTGAAGTACGATGTTACGCTCGATGAACTTGCGGATCATTCCAAA
>JBDTCS010000127.1:0-6506 GCA_039923455.1 Kapaibacterium sp. (SeqCode)
ATTTCCGCGACCTTCGAGATCCGTCGTGATCGTGATGGCGTGAGCGATCGAATCCATACATATCTGCGTAGCGTGAAAATTCGAGGCCGGTAGAGTGTCTTGAAAAACAAATTTATGAGCACTTCCGTCTGTCCAATTTTGATTCCTATAATTTTCAGTTCTTGTCGTCGCTGGCTTTTGGTATAAGAAAGAGTCCTGGTGCATGACGACTACGCTTGAGTTTGGAATACCAACCGAATAGGGACGGCTCGTAGAAGGAATGCTCCAATCCTTGTTCACGCCGGTCGAAGGATTTCGAACACCGGACACTGCCTGATCAAAAACAATGCGACCATGATCGTAGAAATGATTGAGTTGATTGCTCTTCGGATAATCTATCCGTGGCGCAGCCATCATCTGCATGGGCTCGGGCAGCGTATCCATCAACCTTACTAAAATGCCATCACCGGCATTGAGCCATACCTTTAGTGAATCGTTCGAACCAACGCCAACATAAGGTGTCCAGATTGCCCCCGGATCAAGCCCCCCGGTTGTATCCATTACATCCATTATCCTGTGCGGGCGCTTGAGTTTGAGCATGATTAATCGTCGGTCGATAGTAGTTGTATGTGCTGCCGCATCACCTGCAACGGAATCGTAGCTATCATCCGTCCGCGTGTTTGTGATGTATAGCATCGTATCGCCTGCGGGTGATTGCCAAATACTGACATGCACGAAAGTCTTATTCGCTGTGTCGGTACCCATGCGAAGCGTATCGAGTTGCATCGAATCGTTATATGTGCGAACGCTATTATACACATACGGCGAGATATCTCCCGAATTTCCCTCCGTCGCAAAACGATCTATAATATACTTTGAATGATAGAGAGTGTCGCCGTACCGATGTACGACGGGCAGCACGGCTTTCGCAGAATCAAAGCGCTCCTTCCAACCAACCCACATCACGCGTGAGCGGGCTGTGTCGTTATCATTAACGGTAAAGGTGTCGAACATCTTACTCGTATCCCCATTCCAATTCATGATGCCTCCATTGATGCCAAAGTTGGAAGCGTTGTTCAGATCATAGAGCATGAGTCCGTTAGATCCTGCGCTTATAGCAAGATGCGCGAGCACTTTGAATTCAGTGCCGGTCGGAGGAAAGAGACTGCCCCAAAACACGGTCTTATATCCTGTGGTACCGTGTCCTGATCCATAAACCGGTCCAGCACCAGATTGTAAGGCCGTGAAGTATCGCTGGTGCAACGAAGCATCAAGTGTGTTCGCGCGCGTAGTTGCTCGCTGCGCCATTCTGTGACTCTTCACGTACCACTGATACTGCCCCTGTGCAGCATTGAGATATCCATTCCGCGAGTATGGCTGCACGCTTGGAAGCTGTGTGATGGGGCTAATGTCTATCGGTACGAATGCTCTTTCCCAAACATGCAGCAGGCTATCGTTCGCGGTGACGACTCGTTTCGGTCTGCTAAAGTGATAGTCGATCGCGTATGGCTCGATGATAAATGCTTTAGGATCGGCATAATTAGCTGAGTCGAGCCAACCTTGCGCTACGCCTTCGGTTGCATAGCGAACAGTGTTCGGGAGTCCGTTGTGATAGGTTGCGTTCGAGTCATTCAGGATCGTAATATATTCGAGCTTACCATGTGAGGAATCACGCAGTAATTTCGTCACGCGTTTGATCATACGTTCATCTCCAATCGGTACCTCTTCGGCTCCCCAAATGTAGGTAACGGAATCTTGAAACCGAGTGGTCAATCGCTTCACCATTCCGATCAATATCGAATCGTTACCAGATGTGAGGTCTTCCCCGCTGCCATACTTCGCACCGTTTGCCGGGCCAAAATCGGTGTTGCCCATGTCGATCAATTTGCGAACAGTGGTATCAACAAGTTCGGATGAATCGACATGACCCGTTGTGAGTTCGAGGTAATCTGCATAGACCGTATCGATACCAAACCAGTAGAGCCGAAAGTTCGTGGTGTCTGTGATTACTTGCGATGTGCAATGAAAGCGCAACGTGTCGTATACGCCCGTACCTGCATTCGGAAATCGCGAGCCGGTATAAACAGTGTCGTCGAGGATTGTTATCGGCGTATGTCCCTTTTGTTTTTGTGTGATGGTGAAGCGCAGAAGTTTCTCTGGCGTAGTGGGATGATTGTTTGAGACTTTCAGTCGAATCGTGCACAACAACTTTCGATTTATTCTCGGGTGTTGATGCCAAGGGTTCGTCGCTCCATTTCTGTTCTCGGTGCTATCCACCGCGAGAAATGTGGGCTCCCAATACGCACTATCGAATACACCTGCGGCATCTCGGCCTTGCATCATTTCAACCGCATTGGAATCATGATAGTATGGACTGCTAACCGCGTACGATGGCGACGAGGCACCGGTTACTTTTACATCCTTGCCTGTAAGTCCGGTGTGTTTCAGAAATCCGTAATACTGCTGCACCAGATCGGAACTTGTATCGTGACGTTCGCACTCGAAGCGCACGAACGGCGCCTCGGTAAGATCAAACTCGATCGAACTTGAGATTAAATACTTTAGCTTTCCGATCATCGCTCCACCGAAGATCATCGAATCGGGCGTTGGGTGATCAAAATATGCGCTCGCGTTTCGCAACTCGCAATTGAATCCGAGCACTGAATCGGCCCAAAGGTTAACGTATCGATCAGAATCTTGCCACATCGGCCCGAACTGCTCGCGTCGCCAGCCATGCAACAGCACGGAGTATGCGGTTCGATCAAATGCGCTAAAGCCTGTAAGCACGAAACCCGCACTATCTGCACGCCGAGATGGATGTTGTGCGTTCGCTGTATTCCAACACGCATCGCCAACTTGCATCAACAATACAGCGCAAAAGAGTGCGACCACAATGCGACTTGCTTTCATTCTCGATACTTGCCGTCCAAAAATATCCAGTACCTGCACAGACACAACACCTGCTTCTGGTATAGCAAACGAAATCGTGCTCTGGTTTCGGAGAGGATTCGGTGAAGCCGCAAGCGCGAGATTTACGCTACTTACGTTCACTCTCGCCCGTTTGAAGGTGCTATCTTCAGACATCCTTCTTTGCGAAATAATATCCTGCCATAGTGCGCCTGCTGTCTTCAAGCCCGCACCAATGCGTCTAAACTCTAATTGTCCACTCGTTGGTGTCGCCTGGTTGAGAACTATGGATCGCAAGGTTCCTCGTAACCTCGGCGCTGAGTCGCAGAGATACATCGAATCGAGTCGATACTTGAACACACCTGTCGAATCGACGAAATCCAGTGCATACTTTACAGAATCCAAATAGAAACGAAATATTGAATCGTTATTCGGACGTTTCCCGTTATGTTATTAGGTGAAGGAAGGAATCGGCTTTAGGACACGTACTCCCGGACCTTCCCGTAGATTTACGTGTATTCGACCAATTAGGCAGAGAGGTTGAGGTACTAGTCAATCGAGATGAATCCAAAGGATTCCATGGGGTTAGCTTTAATGCGTCTTCGCTTAAAGCGGGTGTTTATTATGTAAGACTCTCCGCAGGTCTTGCAAATGAGTCAGTAAAAGTAACACTCATTAAATAGTCCATTTTGATGTTGAAAATATTGTTTTCAATGCTTTTCCTCCTTTTGGTAGGAAGTGGCGATTTGCATGCACAGCCAGTTCGGGACACCGTCCCTAAAATTCTTTTTGGGAAAATAACGGGGGGTACGCCGATTAAAGATGTGCGATTCCTGAAATCGTCACTGAACCCTGAGGGCGGCACCGTCCTCCTGACCGATAGCTATGCCGATCCACACGTGCGTTTCGTCACTGCTAGAGAATTCTCGGTTAATGGAATAGGAAATCTCTTCGTTTCATTTGATGATGGGTTAACCTACTTCGTTTCGACGGGCAATGGGTTAGACAGCGGCCTTGTCTACGACTCACTCACTGCCGAGAATAGCTCCGTTTTCTACAAAAATTCGCACTCAGTTTATGGCAGTTTCTATCACCTTGGCGACGGCAATCACATCTATCGTGTGACTTACAGAGACGCCGGTGACAGTGCAGATGTGGCCATCAGCATCGACAAGGCGCGCACTTGGTCCAACGTGCGGGCCTTTGCGGCCAGTATAGAGAAACCACTGCAGTTTGAATCTGATCCCTCCGGTCAACGCATATCAGTGATGACCGGCTACGCGCCGCTTGGCACTTTTCATTCAATCTATTCGAGTTCAAACGCGGGAAGTTCCTGGTCACAAATCTGGCCGGACCCTACACTTCCCGAACAGGCCCGACCTAGTACTTGTCAATGGTGGGATACACTCCATGGGGTTATTATTGCCGCACCCTCGAACGGGACGGGATATATTGCTAACACAAGCGATGGTGGCAAGAGTTGGTTTGCAGTGGTAACCGACACCAGCCGAGTGTTTTATGATAAGTTACATGACTTGGCCTTCGGTGACAACTACAGTTTAACGCTCATCCCCCCGTCCACATTAGCACTGGGATCAACATTAGCAATCGCAGATGTCGTATCTCGCGATGGTGGCAAATCGTTCACAGAGGATACCACACAGCCAGGTTTTGTTGCTGCCTCCGATTCTGGACGCTTGGTCGGATTGTATCCGAGTCAGGTTCGGTATCCCTTTGATGTCGGCACGATTGTCTCCTTTTCTGAAGACAACGGTATTTCCTGGCATCCGTCGAACTTCGGAAATAACTATTTAAGGCTAAGCACCGTCGCATTTAGAGACAAAATGCACGGTCTGCTCTTTTCCCAAATTAAACCTGTTGCTCGTACTTCGGACGGCGGCCATACTTGGGTCGTTATAGATTCACAACATTACTATGGAATATATGACAATTATTTTGGGGATATTCGTGCGAGTGATGGTCCAGACCGCGGATACTATTCTGCTGTGTTTGGCATACAGTATTTTGATTCTACCAATTTCGGTCAGAGCGACACGGCCTGTCAGGTCTTTTATACCAGCGATCGAGGGACGAATTGGAAAATGCTCTTGAAGCCGAACTCGCTTAAGGCATATACGATTGATGCCTCGGATGGCGTACTCTGGCTGGGCGGTACAGGGTTTATCATTCATTCGCCCAATGGCGGAAGTTCTTTCGATCGATTTGCCCTGAAAACGGAAGCTAGGCATGTGTTTGTTAAGGCTTTTCACGGTGGCTCCTGCTGGGCGGGAAATTCAAAGGAGCTCTATCTAACAAGCAATGTTGGCCGGTCATGGTCGTCGAATCTTGCGTTAACTATTCCTGCATATTCCTCCGATTCGGACTATGCCTGGACTCCTATGAACGGTCGGGAGGCGTTTGCCAGCGTTTTCGGAAGTAACACGATTTACAAGACCAGCGACGGTGGTTTGACGTGGCAACTTGTCTCATCAGGTAGAGTACCTGTGGCTGCGATCGACTCTACTCATTGGCTTTACAAAGTTCCGATCACGAACGCCTATGAGGTTTCCCGAGATGGAGGAAGTCATTTCGATACGGTCGCTGCAACCGGTGGCCACGGCCCATTCGTGTTTGTAGATTCTCTTAGATGGTTCTCTCAGTCCGGAATCATGACCACAAACGGAGGGCGAACATGGGATTCAATTCCAGGGTGGCAATTCACGAAGCAATTTAGATTCACCATCATCGATTCAACGATAGCTTTTGGCTCGCGCGACTTTTACGGATTAGCGCGCCTCGATATGCCTTATTTCCGTGGTACAGCACAAGGCGTGCCAAAAGAGCAGCCAAACGACGTGCAGCTCTTGTCGTCGATTTCGGTCTATCCACAGCCTGCTCGTGCGACCTCCACGATTCAATTCGATCTCGCGAGGGATGCGAACGTACGAGTAATGGTATTCAATGTCGAAGGCCAGCGGATCCTCGGTGGAGGCTCACATCTGCTCTCGTCAGGACGTCATCAGGTGAAGTTCGGTGTGGATCGTTTAACAGCGGGGGATTATTTTGTCCGAATTGAGACCTCAAACGAATCACAAACGCTAAAGATCGTCGTCGTCAAATGATGCAGGAATGGAGAGTATGCGGTTCGATCAAATGCGCTAAAACCTGTAAGCACGAAACCCGCACTATCGGCACGCCGAGATGGATGTTGTGCGTTCGCTGTATTCAAACACGCATCGCCAACTTGCATCAACAATACAACGCAAAAGAGCGCGACCACAAGGTGACTTGCTTTCATTCTCGATACGTTTCACATGGTCCATGCAATGTTCATGCCCTTGCAACTTTATAGAGCGATTCGATGAGTTCTTCGTAACGCTTTTCCACTTCTTTGCGACGAATCTTTAGCGTGGGAGTCATCATACCGTTTTCGACAGAGAAGGGTTCTGCGAGCAATGCGAATCGGCGAACGCGTTCGTAGGATGCAAGATTTATTTGCGATGCTTCGAGTTCTTTTTCGATTAGCTCGCGAACAGATTTTGCGAGCACGAGATCTTTATCTTCCGTTGGCATCGCCAAGCCTTTTGCGGTAAAATACTCACGAACATTTTCGAAATTCG
>JBDTCS010000128.1:0-6084 GCA_039923455.1 Kapaibacterium sp. (SeqCode)
GGCAAATATTTCCGCAACCGGTGTTCTCAAGAATTCGGTGATGCTTTCGATCTGAATATCTTCTGGATGGTTTGTCGCCGAAACGTAGACGAGATCTTTTTGATATCCGGGGGTCACGATGGCTCCACTCAGGTAATCAGTTCGGTCGCGAATTTTCTCATGCATTACGCGATGCGAGGAAAAAGGGAACACACTCAGATCTGGATTTGCCAACGCGAGACCTTTTGCGAACGATAGCCCAATTCGAAGTCCGGTAAAAGACCCAGGCCCGATGATGAGACCAAGACGTGTGAGCGCTTTCGATGTCAGCTTTTGGGCAAGCAATAGATTCTTGGTTTCGTTCGCGAGTTGAGCGTCATGAATACCACGTTCACCGGCCGATGCTGTGCCGTGATATTCGGCAACGAGCTCTCCGGTAGCGTTGGCGATTGCGATGTGTAACTCGGCACCAGAAGTATCAAAAACGAGAATCATTCAGCATTTGAAATTTGTGTGATCGTGATCCTCCGGTCGTTGACCTCCGGACAAAGCTGCAATCGAACCTCGATTCGCGGGGTCGGTAAATACTGCTCGATGCGTTCGGCCCACTCGACAACAGTCGCGGCTTGTTCCGGGTAAAGATAATCTTCAACTCCGAGTTCGAGTAACTCTTCCGGCTTTTCGAAGCGGTAGCAATCGAGATGATACAAGAGTGAGTGAGTCTCCTTCGATGTTCCCGGAAGCTGGCACTCGTATTCGTTTGCCAAAGAAAATGTTGGCGAAGTGATAGAGCGCTCTTCGATGCCACACGCTTCGGCGATCCCTTTTGAGAATTGTGTTTTGCCTGCACCAAGATCTCCGAAGATCGCAACGACAACACCCGTTCGCAAATATTCTTGCGCGAACTTCCTACCCATCGCAAGAGTCTCCTCGGCTGAATGGCTAACAAGTTGAGTGTTGCTCGACGATTTCAAAAACTATTTCAGATCTATATTTATTTCGGCTCCATCGTGATAACCGGAAGGATCATCTCTTCCATCGAGATGCCGCCGTGCTGAAAGGAATCGCGATAGTGATTGAGGTACTTATGATAGTCGGTCGGATAGACGAAGTAGTAATCCTCTTTTGCGATAATGTAATTTGACGCCGTGCCGCGATTTGGAAGTTTGTATTCTTCCGGATTCTTGATGATCATCGCTTGTTTTTCTTCGGCCTTTACATTGCGGCCGTATTTGTAACGCAAGCTCGTCGAGGTTTCCCTATCACCGATAACCTTCGCACCACGGAGGCTGCGAATCGAACCGTGATCGGTCGTGATTACGATCTTGACATTCGGCACAGTCGCGAGCGCCTTGAACATTTCGAACAAACTCGAATGCAAAAACCACGAACGGGTCAGTGAACGATACGCACTTTCATCCGGAGCAATCTCCTTTAAGATAGGCGAATCGCTTCTTGTGTGTGCGAGCATATCGACAAAATTTACAACGATCGCAGTGAGATGATTACGCGCATGTGTCATGATGTTTTGCGCGATGCCGGCACCGTAATCACGATCAATAATCTTGATATATTTCAGATCGTTGCGAAGCTTGATCCGTTTGCGATCCAGTAATTTTTGCAGCATCGCCGCTTCGTCCTTGTTGTGCGAGTGCTCATCATCTTCGCCTGTCGTATAGGTGTGCGGAAAGGTCTTCGCGATGTCGAGTGGGAACTGGCCACTAAAGATCGAGTTGCGAGCATACGGCGTTGCAGAAGGCAAAATTCCGAAATGATAACCACGCGTGATCTTGAACAAATTGCGGAGTTCGTTCTCCATGATCTGCCACTGATCCAGACGCATACAGTCAATGACGAAGAAAACAACGTGCGGCTTTTTCTCCGACTGTACTTCCGGTAGCACCCATTCTTCGATCACATCCGGCGAGAGGGCAGGGCGCTCTTTCGTATTCGTACTTACGAAAACCGTGTTTACCCACTTCTTATAATTGCGCTCGACGAACTTTGCAAACTCCGCATTCATCTCACGCTTCTGATCGGAGAGTGTTTGCGCAAGGCCGAGTCCGCCGTGCTCATCAAGCTCCATCTCCCAACTGACGAGCTTTGCATAGAGATCGGTCCACTCGGCGGCGTTCGAAGCATTCTGAAGCTCGCGAGCCATGCGCGAAAATTCTTGAGTGTAGTCACGCGAAACAGCTTCGGAAACGATCTGCTTGCCCTCCAAAAACTTTTTGACCGCGAGCAAAACTTGCGTCGGATTAACCGGCTTGGTGAGATAGTCCGAGATCTTTTTTCCGATGGCCTGCTCCATCAGATCCTCTTCTTCGGATTTCGTCACCATCACGACGGGCATGTCCGGGCTGCCGGCTTTTAGAGCTTCGAGCGTTTTGAGACCACCCATCCCAGGCATCATCTCATCCAAGAAGACGAGGTCGAACGGCTGCTCCTGCGAAAGCGCGATCGCATCTTCGCCATTGCTCGCGGTTTGAATCGTATAGCCGCGCTGCTCCAGAAGCATGATGTGTGGCTTGAGGAGATCAATTTCGTCGTCAACCCAAAGAATCTTACCTTTCGACATTCGTATTTAGTGCATATTGGGCAATTATCGCCCTCGTGGCTTATCCAGATTGCGAAGAACATTCGCAAAACCCATTCCATTCATACCAACTGTGCCACACCGACTGTCTCGTACCAACCGCGGTGTGCAAATGCTTACCTATATAACAATCGAATGTTTCCGCAAGCGTAGGGCACAAATTTTTGCTTATCGTTTTGAAACAAAAGGTTGTGAGGTGCGATAGGCAATGCATTCGAATTGGTAACTTCACGGATTGCATCGCGTTCAGACTATGCCCACGGTAAAAAAGCTTCTCTGCATCGTTGTTTTATTTGTGTCATTGATCGGCTCGCTCGCGAACCTTCGCGCGCAGGCTCTTCCGAACCTTGACTCACTGCTTACTGCTGAACGTACGAAGTATGATCTGCCTGCAATTGGTGTCGCGGTCATACGGAATGGAAAGCTTGAGCGAATTTGTGTTACCGGGGTTAGAAAATATGGGGACACTACCAAAGTAACTATCAATGATAAATGGCACATCGGCTCCGACACAAAGTCGATGACTGCAACGCTGCTCGGTCGCCTTGTCGAGATGGGGAAAGTAAAATGGTCAACAACACTTGTGGAGGTATTCCCGGAGTTAAAGGGAAAGATGCATCGAGAGTATGATTCGGTTACGCTCGAGATGCTCTTATGTCATCATGCAGGGTTACCTGCCGAAACTTGCCCTAAAAGTCTAACGCCCGATTCATTACAAAATCTGCCTGGAACACCGCGAGAGCAGCGGTATCAGTATCTCAAAGCCATACTCGCTGAAGCACCCGAAGCTGCTCCGGGATCAAAATACATTTATGCGAATTCCGGATTTGCAATCGCAGGCGCTATTGCGGAGCGTCTGTTGAATAAGCCCTACGAAGAACTGCTCTATCAGTATGTATTTAGTCCACTCGGCATTTCTTCCGCAGGTTTTGGATCGATGAACACCCCCGGCCTTGTCAATCAACCGTGGCAGCATGTGATAGCGGAGAACCAACATGTTGCGATCGATGGTGGTCGGAAGAGCGATAATCCGGAAGCGATCACACCAGCCGGTCGAGTGCATCTAACGCTCGGTGATTGGTCCAAGTATGCCATCGCACATTTGGTTGGTGAAACGGATGGAGGAGTGCTCCAACCTGCGACATTCAAGAAACTCCACTCGCTCCCATTTGGAGGCGAATATGGTTTTGGTTGGGGCATCGTATATCGTCCCTGGGCGAAGTCTGCAGAATTTACGAGCACCGGAAAAGTGCTGGCACACGATGGAAGTAACCAGCAGAATTATGCTTCGATCTGGCTTGCACCTGACACAAAGTTCGGTTTGCTCGTCGTGACCAATCAAGGTGGCGATATGGCTGAAAAAGCCGTTCAAGAGATCGTTGGGGTGATCGTGAAGGCATTGTGGGTCAAATAGGACAACTCCATCTCCCGCGTGGCAGAAATAATCGATTTACAAAATCCCTCGTCAACCTTGGCGATGGATTTTACTTACTCTCCCGCCTCCGCAAGGCAATTCTTCTGGCCCATTTGCTGTTTGAACCGCGCCCCAAATTGGGGACGAAACGTACGTTTTTTGAGCAGAAATATAGGTTAGGGGAATGATCACCGTTACTAATGTTACGAAGTCCTTCGGTGCAAGGACACTTTTTGAAACTGTGTCGGTACAGTTTAATCCGGGCAACCGCTACGGCCTAACCGGCCCAAACGGGTGCGGAAAGTCCACTTTTATGAAAATCCTCCACGGCGAAGTGGAGTCGACCCACGGTACCGTTCAGGTCCCCAAGAAAGTAGGCGTCCTGAAGCAGGATCAATTCCACTACGATAATTTCCGAATCATCGATACTGTGCTCATGGGCAATCCCACGCTTTGGGCGGCTTTGGAAGAGCGCGAGCGTCTCTCGAATGAAGCGCACATCACGGACGAGATGGGTATGAGATTAGCCGATCTTGAGCACACGATCTCCGAAGAGAACGGTTATGTCGCAGAAGTGGAAGCAGCAGAGTTGTTGGAAGGTATCGGAATTCCATCCGCGAAGCACGAGCACTTAATGAACACGCTGCCAACCGATCTCAAATTTCGCGTCTTGCTTGCGCAATCGCTGTTTGGCGAACCGCAAGCGTTGTTGCTCGACGAGCCTACCAACTATCTCGATCTTGCATCGATCCATTGGCTCGAAGAGACGCTGCACGAATATCGCGGTACGCTCGTCGTGATCTCGCATGATCGACATTTTCTGAATTCGGTTTGCACGCATATCGCGGACATCGATTACGACACCGTCATCATCTACACCGGCAACTACGATCAGATGGTCGAAGCAAAGCTGCAAGGCAAAGAGAAGATCGAATCGGAGAATCGTGACAAAGCAAAGAAGATCGCGCAGTTGCAGGATTTCGTCGCACGCTTCGGAGCGGGTCAACGTGCGAGTCAAACGCAATCGCGTATCAAGGAAATCAAACGCCTTGAACTTACCGAACTGAAGAAGACGAATATTCAAAGGCCATATATCAAGTTCGATATCAAACGGCCATCTGGTAAAGAAGTGCTGATCGTCAAAGGTGTTTCGAAATCGTATCTGCAGCCTGACGGCACCATGCTTAGTGTGCTCGAGGATCTTTCGCTCAATGTCACACGTGGTGAAAAGATCGCAGTGATCGGTAACAACGGTCTTGGAAAGACAACGCTGATGAAGATGCTTGTGCAGGATCTCGCACCGGATTCAGGCACCGTGACACTCGGTCACGAAGCGAGCCTCGGATATTTTCCGCAAGATTACAAAGAGGGTATCAAGCCGGGCATCTCGGCGCTTGAGTGGCTCGATACGTTCAGCAAAGATGAACCGCATGAATTCTTGCGTGGATTGCTCGGGCGCATGCTCTTCTCTGGCGACGAAGCTTTGAAGCTCACCGATAAACTTTCCGGAGGAGAATCCGCGCGTCTTATCATGGCTCGCTTGATGCTCGAACAGAATAATCTCTTGATCATGGATGAGCCGACAAACCATCTTGATCTCGAAGCCGTGAGCGCACTTGCGGTTGCATTGGAAAAATTTCCCGGTACGGCCGTGTTCGTCAGTCATGATCGTGATCTCGTTAGTCAAGTTGCGACTCGCATCATTGCTATCACACCGGAAGGCGTTCGCGATTTCGACGGAAATTACGAAGAGTATCTTCTCGCACTCGAGCAAGAGAAAGCCGGCAAGAAATCACCTGCGAATAAACTCGCCGGTAAAAAGAAGATGTCGATGGCGAGCTAAACTCGTGAGCTTCGACACAAATAAATAAGAGTCATTTCCTACCGTGGGGCGTCCGTGACGCCCCAATCTATGCCGCCCGAATCCATTATTCAACATGCCAGTACTTTCCGTCGAAAATATCAGCAAAGACTTTCGTCACAAACCACTTTTTAGTGGTGTGACGTTTGGCATCGACTGGTCGGAAAGGCTTGGACTCATTGGTGTGAACGGCAGCGGTAAGACGACGCTTTTGCGCATCATCGCCGGTGAAGA
>JBDTCS010000129.1:0-7468 GCA_039923455.1 Kapaibacterium sp. (SeqCode)
GGTCATGCTCCGTAAAGAGTACTTGCAATAATTTGCCATAACTTATGATCGAAGGATCGTAGGTAATATCCACCGACTCCGCGTAGCGTGTGTTTCCGCTGCCGACAGTTTCATAGTCAGGGTTCGGCTCCTTGCCTCCGGAATATCCAGGGGCAGCGTCCTTCACACCCTTGATCTCAAGAAAAATTTCTTCCGAGTGCCAAAAGCAACCGAGTGCGAAGGTTGCGTGCTCGAGCTTTGCGCCCGATTTAGCGATCCCTGCCTCAGTCGCCTCCGGCACCGCCGCTCTTGGCGTACCGGATGACTGACAAGCCGAATTGAGCCCGAGAATCAGCAATATTGCAGCAACACCCCCGAAAAAAGCCAAGTATCTCTTCATAACCGTAGGAATAATTAGTCTTTGCACCCTTTATACAGCGATTTCGAACTGGTCGGATTGCTCGGGAAATGGGGCGCCTCCATCACAGTCCGACTTCAGCAATGTTCTACGTTGAGGCCGAATGATTGTTGCATTCAGCGGTTCGAATTCCTTCAAGAGTCCTTTCTCTCAACTAAAGCCACCAATAACAGCCCCGAGTGCTTTACGGAGTGAGAACCAAAGGAATTGGAAATACTCCTCGGTTTTCGGGCGCTTGCGAACGGTGATTCCTATCTTCGGTTTTTCGCCGTTGGCATCGGAATTGGCGCTTCGGATTACAAGGGCATTTGCCAAGAAGCTCTTAACGCCATTCAACGCTTTCGCGAAAAATCCAGGATTCGTTTTTGGATCTGTCGCAATAAATTTCATTTTGACGTCATGATAGATAGGAGTAACCGTCGTCTTTGAGACGCCGTCTCGTATTTCCATCCGGACATCTCCATGATCTAGCGCACCTTGCGAGATTTCACTACGCTCAATAGGGTTCAGCCACGCGTTCAGTAACGTGCCGTCGAAGCCTCCAACTTTGCCTTGAATTGACATGTCGAAGGATTTGCTCGTGAGAGGGTACGTAGCAGTTAGCACAACCGGTGAGACGCCGAGGAACATTGTGTTCACTCTAAAATTGGTATTCTGTTTGTAGTCGCGGCTTGCGGTATCGGTAGAGAAATGTCGAACATGTAACGCGGTGTTCGCAAAAAACAAAACTCCGGGTTTTACACTTCCGGGCTCACGCTGTCGGGCGACTGCCTTGCCGTCGAGCAATTCCAGTGTGTCGAAGACGATCGGAAATTTGAGTGACGAGATCATGTCGTTCGGCATCGTCGCAACCGGCGGATGCGGGTTTGCGGGTCTGCGGCGATCGGAGAAAAAATCGACCGACCAACGCTTTGCAATCATACTGCGAAAGTGGACGCCGGATGCGGTAAACATTCTGGCAAAGTTCAATCCATTAATCGCTATGTTCGAACAGCGAAAATCCGCACGGCCACGTATATACGGGTTCTTCGCTGCGAACTCCTCCTCGGAGTAGTTCGGCCGAAACGCAAATGCACCGATCGTAAGCGTAGAATCCGAAGCGCTACCATGCAGCTTTTCTATCTCGAGCGAATAGAATCCATCAGCAAGTTTGTAGGTAGCTTTTGGAAGATCGAATTCCGTGCTTCGAGCAAAAAAGAGTTGGGGTTTTTTTAGGCTTTCATCATCAATACGAAACTCGGTCAGTGATAGCGTTACGTCGGTAAGCGTCGCTTGATCCTTCGGTTTGGCATACGGCATATATAGTTCTAACTGACTCATCACGATATGATCAATCGCGACAACTGGCACCGACTTTGGAAGAGAATCGGGTGCCTTATTGCTCGGTTTAGGAACATCCTCATGATCGCCTGCATCCACCATGTAGAGCTTCGGCGACCGAATGGCAAACTCCGAAATGTAAAGCCCCTTGCCAAGCAAAAGCTTCCACCAACTAATGTTTTTGAAACTTGCAGTGTCTATGGAGAGCTCGCGAGGAACAAGTCCGTTGTCAAGGCTATCATAACGCAGTCGGTACAGGTCCACACCAACGCACAGCAACGAATCACCTGAACGCGTAAGACTTTTGAGCTTCAGGTCATACTTTCCATTTGTTGCCTTCCGAACCGCAGCGCTCAGTTGCGTCGGTACGGTTTTATTAATATACTTGTTGAGGAAAATGAAATAGAAGACGCTGATGACCGCAACAAGTACCAGAACTACCGCGCCGACTCCGTACGCTATCTTACGACCAAGATGGGATTGCTTCACTATTAATTCGATATTCCTCGTTTACTTCACTGCACGAAAACGAGGAAACACATTGTTCGCCCTACGTTTTCCGGGAGGGTGTAACACAAGGTCGAATCAAATGCTCACACCATCGCAGCAAAGTATATTCAGGAGTCCTACCACCGGAAATTTACATCTACATGCTTGCTGCTCTGCCAATAATCACAATCAACTTTCTTGAAAGGTGCTGGAGATGCAAGCGTGTTTACAAAGTGTCGAATCATAAACAGAAACCCTGGGCCGCTTGGAACACTGCTTGAGCAATCGATGATTGCGTACTTCCCGTTGTCTAGTTCGGTGTTTTGATTGCCTACATAGTGTGTACGATCCGATGTAGAGTAGTAAGCCTCGACTTCGGTACCGCCATCGGGTCTGTAGAAGACGGTATCATTCGTGTGATTGAATAATTGGACCATTGCACCGGGTGCTGGAGCGGTTACGTTGAATGGATGGAGTTTGATCGAGAACGAAGCCTTCACTTCCGATGGACCCGTGCCACGCTTCCATGTGAACAGGTAAGTGCCCGAATCGACGATCTCGTAAAAGCTTTCAGACCACATGTGCAGGGAATCGTAGCCTTGAATATTGTATCGGATTTGCCCATTGTAGCCAAGATAAAACATCGAGTCCCCAGGTTGGATCGTAAGCGGCTGGCCTGCGGAATCGATCTTGATCGTAACGAACGGGACGTATTCGGTTTGCGTCCAATGTACATTTACGCTCAACTTCGAAACGAAACCAGTGGTATCAGTTGGTGTAGTATTCCCCGGTGTTACAGGATCGGTCCCGCAATTACAACTTTGAAATAAACCTACGAGAAGTAAGGCAGGTATGAGGAGTGATTTGCGCATAGCATTGATACAGTAACTACTATATGACGTTGAAACACCGTGACGGTTACCAGTTGAAGTTGAGCTTAATATGCTGGCTGCTTTGCCAGTAATCATAGCTCACTTTTTTGAAAGGTGCAGGTGATGCGAGTGTGCCGACAAAATGTCGCATGACGTATACGAAGCCGTTGCCGCGTGGAACCGCACTGGAAAGATCCATTATCTCATACGTACCATTATCTGCGCCACCATTTTCACCGATGGCATGACGTGTGTCGCTTGAATTGGCGTAATAGCCCCATACTGTCGTAGCGGAGCTTTTAGTATAACGGACAGTATCGTTTAGTCCTGTGGATGGATCGACCAGCGCACCTTGCTCGGGCGCAGTAATATCAAATGGCTGAAGCACAATCGAGAACGATGCCTTAATCTGTGCCAGCCCTGCACCACGTGACCATGTAAAAACGTACGCGCCCGAGTCGACAACTTCGCGCAAGCCATCACCCCAAACATGCAGCGAGTCAACTCCGGGAATCTCGAAGCCATTGCAAGTCAGCGTGTCACCCTTTTGAATACTCAGGGGATGGCCCGCTGAATCAATCTGAACACCCATATTTGGAGAAAATGCAGGTGACCCAGCAACAAATTTCACGGACATCCTCGAAAAAATATTGGTGGTGTCACCAATTGGTGTGCTCGGAGTTGGATCGGTTCCGCAATTACAACTTTGAAAAAGACCAAACACAACTAACAGCAGAATCGGAATGAGAGATTTGCGCATCGCTTTATTTTTATTGACGTGATGAACCCTGAGTCTCAAATATACGCGAGAATCAGTCTGGATGCTCAAACGCAAGCTCCAGCTAATGGATCACCAAATGAGACCGACTCACCCCTTCGTCAATACGATCGACGTTCGGCGAGATGGATTGTCGAGCCATAGCGTGTCGGCCACGATCTTGAAACTAACGGTATCGCGTCGAGCGCTGGCTGCCCTTATTATGAGTTTGTTCTCGTTGGGAATCACTGAGTAAGCCACACTGTGTAAGGTACCGTCCGGTGGCATCTTAATTGTTAGCGAGTCATTCGGATCAAACGTCATAGCACCGCCTTGCGCAAACGTCGAAGCCCAAACCTCGTACCCAAGCATCGGCTCAGTATGAATACTTGTATCTCCACTCGCCGACCGAACATTCCAGGTGCCAAACAACACATTCGAGGGTTGCTTCTGACATGCGGCGCTACCGAGAAGCGCCAGTATTGAGATTATTGGGATAAAACGTTGCTTGATACTCATTGGTGTACCCTTCATGATGATGTGTGTGCATATTTACGTACAAAGATACGATCTAAGCGAGACGTATGCAAGAGCAAGAGGGATAGAATTCCTCCCAGCAGAAACTCAGCTTGAAGCAGAAAAGTACATAATACTACTTAGAGGATGTTCCGGAGTCAGAGTCCGGCTCTACTTTTTCTCCGGAATTCCATCATCGAAGGCGATGCCACGCTCACTCTTCACGACTGCTTCACCCGGTCTTATGCGCGGATCGCTATACCAGTCGTCGCCGTGACCGAGATCAATCAGCATGCCGAGCGAACCAGCGTGACGTGGTGGTATCATGTTGCCACCGCCTTGTGAATTTGTGGTGTCGGATTGTTTAATGTAATACCGATCGTCACCGTGACTATCCAAGAGATACGCAAACGAAACGAAGAAGCCGCAACCTTGCGAGGCACCACTCGAACGATAAGTGTCGTTGCCTTGGTAATCCTCCAAACATCCGCTCGACCAATCATGCGCGTTGCCTTGTTCGAGCCATGCATACGCATCGTAACTATCGTCACCCGAATCATCGAGCAATGCCGCAAACGAAAGATGAATACCACTGCCTTGCGAATACTGTCCGGCGGAGTAACGATCGGCGCCTTGCCAATCGTGCAAAATTCCGAGCGAGTACCAATAGCTTCCTCCTTGACTGAATATCCCTGCGTCATACACATCGTCGCCTTGCTTGTCGCTCAAGAGACCGATGCCTCCACTCGTACCGACGCCGATGCTCCACGGACGCATACCGTATCCGAAACCTTGCGACATTGCGAGATGCGCACGATTCGGCCAACGATCGTCCGGATATTTCCAACCCGCACGATACGAATCATTGCCCGAGCGATCAAGTAACATTCCAAATCCCTTTGTGTACGCAAAGCCCTGCGCATAGACATCCGCCATATAATAATCACTGCCTGCGTGATCATAAAGCAAACCAATACCCAGAAACGCAGCGCCTTGCGAACACCAATGCGATGTGTAAATGTCATCGCCACCATAATCGGCAAGTATGCCAACACCAAGACAGCCTGCACCTTGCGACCACTCGGTACCGCGGTAACTATCGTTGCCTGCACAATCAATCAGAACATCAACGCAACCGATTGCGGCACCACTGCTTACGGCACCGCGATAATCATCATCACCGGCAAGATCAACCGTGACGCGAAGATGACCAGAGTGGCAAGGTGGCAAATCATAAACATCATCGCCACCGATGTCGAAGATAAATGCAAACTTTCCATGATAACGATTTGGACCGGCACCTCCAATCACACAACGTCCTACCGGTGAATCCCACTCTAAGAGCACATCGCCGTCGACGCCCGAAGCGTGTGAGATATCACCGTGCAAATGTTTTGTGATCGCTGTTGCGAAAGTGTGTGTCCAGTTTGTATCGGCAAGTGCTGCAAGCATTTCACCGGCGGTAGCGAGATGATCGAGGTGAACTTTATCGGCACTCGCCAGCAGCCATGCGAGTCGCTTCTCCGTGGTTCCGCGCACTCGAAGTTGTTGCTCGGGATCGTGCGTGGTATCGACAGCGTCTTCCCAATTATGTTCGGTGTTCAGCAATTCCGAAAGTCCGTGAGATATTGAATCGAGATTCTCACGTATTGGTGCGTAGGCAAGATCGAGTTCGTGCTGCGCTCCCGCAAGATACTGATTCAGTTCGACAATATTCTTCGGAGGGTTGAAGTACAGCGGCACTATCGAGGCGGTCATTTCGAGTTGATCTGCGGCAACTTTGATCACACCGGATAATCCTTGACCGTGATCGAGGCTATCCCACACACTCTGATCGATCAATCGTGAAAGTGCACCAACGCGCGTCGGGTGATGATCGAGATACGTTATCGCATTCAAACGAAAAGGATCCGGACGATCGGCGATCGGCACGTCACAGAAATCCATATCGGCTATCGCAGCAAGTTGCATTGCGATCGAATCGGCCCAACCCGTCAGTCCTTTCTCTGCCACGGTTCGTTGCATCCAGCTATTCTTGCGCAATGCACCGAGTCCCGCTGGTTCGGTGTAAGCCATCGGAGGCAAACGTTTCGCTGCTTGCAGCGGCACCGTGACATTTCGCATAATCCCCTTTCGAAGAATTTGGAATTGCAGCGTGTCACCTGCGTGCATCAGACTAATGCGTGTATTCAAAATATCATCCGGACCATAAACCGAATCAGCAAGCGTGCGACCATTTACTCTGAGCACCACATCTCCGATCATAAGTCCGGCATTGTCCGCCGACCAGTGCGGCGCAACATGCCATATTCGGTTTCCTTTGATCGTATCCGTTCCATGCGTCAGCAAACGCACAGAGTCCGCCGGAAAATTATTCATATAAATTCCCAATCGCGGCTTCATCGGCGGCAATGCATCGTGCCGAACAAAAGCAGGATAATCGACATAGCTCAGTGAGTGCTCGATCAAGCTATCTGTCGATGGAGCAGCAGGCGTTTGCGCATGAACTGGCGTCACGGGTAAGAATATCGCGGCTGTGAGTGCAGCCGAAAGCAGAAGTGCAGCGTGGAATTTCATGGAAGGAGCAACAGCAAACCACACGCAAATATTCAATCACCAAGCAACATTTTCTTGGCCGAATATTAGATGCAAGTAATTATATAATGTTGCAATCCCGGTAGGATTTTTCGAGTGCGACTAAACTGGGTCGTTAATCCGTTCATCGTCCGGAAGATTTGGCCCCGATCAGTTATTCCTACCGATCGTACCTGTTACCGTCTTATGCTGGAAGTAATACTTCGCCCCGTTGTACATCTGATAATCGGTGTAATCGTACTTGATAATATCACCGCCAACGAACCCTATGCCCTTCGCGAAATAGATTCTTACTTCGGCGGTTTCGCTGTGTGTATAGTAGCTGTTGATCATGGTGTCGATATAATAAGCGTGCACAGTCAGGACATTGAGATACGATTGACCTGCGGAATTGACATAATTATCACGAACGCCTTCGGAGTTCGCTTGAACGTTGTATCTCGGAAACGAGCGCGTCTCGCCGATCCAATTCTTACCGGATGATACCTCCTTTGGCAAAATAGTCGCAACATCGGCATCGTA
>JBDTCS010000130.1:0-3211 GCA_039923455.1 Kapaibacterium sp. (SeqCode)
CGATCGAGGTTGCCCGAGATCAAGATCATGCGCTCACGATTCTTACGATTGATCTGCGTTGGTCCCTTTCCGAAATAAACGGTCGCAACATCTGTGAGTTTCACTTGTTGTCCCGTGTGATTCAAGAATGTAACCTCCGAGACATCGCGAGCATTTGTGCGATTGAATTTATCCAGCACAACATTAATGTCGTAATCGGTACCAGCTTCGCTGTACTTTCCGTCCGTGTTGCCCGCGACTGCCGTACGCAATGCGCTCGCTGCTTCGCCGAGTGAGAGTCCCATTCTGGAGAGTCGCTCACGATCGAAGACAACTTTTACTTCCGGCTGCCCCTCTTCGTACGAACTTTGAAGATCAGTTACGCCCTTAACTTTTTGAACAGAATCCATCACAACGAGTGCGTACTTCTCAATCTGCTGCAGATCATCACCACGCATCTCGATCTGGAGTGGCGCCTGATTCGCAGACCCAAAAATCCCGATCGGGCTCGCATAGAGGCTAAGCCCCGGGAAATCTTTTTCCATGCCGCGAATCTTGTTCATGACTCCGCTTGTCGGCATCGAGCGTTTGCTCGGTGGCACAAGCTTTACTTGAATCTGTCCAACACTCGCTCGTTGCGTCGTTCCCCATGCGTTTTCCTGCTTGCCCATGATGGTCAGGTAACGCTCAATGTCAGGCTCTTTTGCAAGCCGTGCTTCGAATCCCTTGATGAGCGAATCGGTCTTCTCGACGTTGGTACCGGATGGAGCAGAGAAGTTGACCGCGAATTCTCCGCGATCCGCCTGTGTGAAGAATTCGCTGCCGATTTTTCCACCAATCAAGAGTCCACAACTTCCGATGAACATCAGAAGGCAGCTTGTTGCAATCACCCAGCGATGGCGCAGCGACCACTCGAGAATGTTCTTGTAACGCACTTCCAGTTTGTCCTGAAATCTTTCAAAGCTCTCAGAGATCCAACGGAAGAAGCGGATCTTAATCACTTCATGCGCTTTGCTGAATCTGGATGCGAGTAGCGGTGTGAGTGTAAAGCTAACAAGCAAGGAGATGAGTGTGGATGTTACAACCGTAAGTCCGAACTCGCGGAAGATCTTTCCAGCCATTCCCTGCACAAGTGAGATCGGCAGAAATACCACAACGTCCACCAGCGTGATCGCGATTGCGGCGAACGCAATCTCCTTTCGACCTTCGAGCGCGGCTTTCATTGGTGCCATGCCTTCCTCCAGCTTTCGGTGGATATTTTCGAGCACCACGATCGAGTCATCGACCAGCACACCTATCACAAGGGACAGTGCCATCGTGGACATCAAGTTCAGCGTGAAGCCAAAGAGCCACATAAAGAGGAACGTCGTGACAAGCGATGTGGGAATCGAGATGAGTACGATCAACGCATTCTTGAAGCTATGCAAGAACAGGAACAGAATGCCTGTCACGAATACGATAGAAAGCAAGAGATCGATACCAACCCAAAGCAGCGAAGAACGAGTGAAGTCAGTTGCGTTAATTGCAACGGTAAACTTGACAGCATCATCTTTGTAATCCGTCTCGAGCGTCTTCAGTGTTGCGATAACCCGATCCGCAGTTGCGGTCGAGTTTGCATCCGACTGTTTCACAACTTGTAAGCCGATCGCGTCTTGCCCGTTCAATCGTGTCGGGCGTCCTTCTTCCTTGTAGGTATCGGTGACCGTTGCAATGTCGCCCAGATGTACGCTGCCACCTTGTGGCAAGGTCATGATGGGGAGCATACGAATTTGCTCAAGCGATTCGAACTTGCCCTTCACTCGAACAACGCTCTCGTTTTGAGACGAGACAACTGCGCCGGTCGGAAAGTCGAGGTTCTCTGACTGCATCAGCGCTGCGACCTGGTTGATCGAAAGATTATACGCACGAAGCTTATCGTTGTCGATGGAGACTTTGATCTCACGCTCTTGGCCTCCTGAAACGTCCACCTGTGCAACGCCCTCAACTGATTCGAGTCGGGTCTTGAGCTTGTCTTTGGCTAACTGAAACATCTCGGAGCTCGTGAGCTTCGAGGAGGTCATCGTCATACGAAGGATCGGTGCAGCACCAATATCATTCTTGATGATCTTCGGTGCAAGTGCATCCTTCGGAAGCTGCGAGCGTATCAATTCAACGTGTCGCTGCACATCTGCTGCTGCTTCGTCGGCGTTTGCTGTCAAAAGATACTGCCCGAGCACGAGCGAGTAACCTTCAAACGAAAACGAGCGCACATTGTCGAGCTGTGCTGTTCCAGCGATTGCACCCTCGATCGGTTTTGTAACGCGATCCTCAATTTCCTCCGGACCGGCACCGGGATAATATGTCAGCACGGAGACGAATGGAAAATCCATCTTCGGCAAAAGATCTACTCCGAGTTTGGAGTAACCAAAGAGCCCCATAACGGCCAGCGCTACGAAGAAGATCGAGACGAGCGCGGGTCGCTTGATCGAAAGTTCTGTAATACTCATTTTAATACATTAAAAAATCTATGGTAAAGGTTTTGGGTATGGCTACCGAGTGTTGAGACCGACGTTTGCCGATCTGCTAACAAGCGTTCTCATTTTACTTGCGAATCTTCGCGTTGTCGTGGATCGTATTTTGTCCGAAGGTCACTACCTGATCACCCGCATTCAGACCACTTGTGATCTCAACGCGCTGTGGCGAAGTTGCACCGATCTTCACGGTGCGCAAATGTGCAACACCATCCTCGACGACATACACTTGCGTCAATGTTCCACTATAGATGATCGCCTCGTTTGGTACGGATGGTACATCACGAGGAAGTTCGCGCTGAATCTCCGCACGAGCGAACATGCCACTCTTAAGTGCGTGCCTCGGGTTTTGCAATTCAACATCGACTTCATACGAGTGCGTCTGATCCGCTTTATCACTAATGTTCGTGATCTTGCCCGGATACGATTCACCCGAAAGGGCATCGACCTTGACAACGACACTGCTGCCGACTTTCAAATTCACTACATCGATCTCGCTTATGAACATGCGAAATTTGATGCGTGAATCGTCAACGAGTGTGACAACCTTCGTGCCTGGTGTCAGCATCTCACCTTGATTTACGAACCGATTCGAAACAACTCCCGCAAACGGAGCTTTCACAGTCGCATCAGCAAGTTGGCGCTTTGCAAGGCTCTCTGCGCTTTGCGCGGCTTTGAGCATTGCATCTGCACTCTTGACCTGCAGCTGCGACATCTCAAGC
>JBDTCS010000131.1:0-11872 GCA_039923455.1 Kapaibacterium sp. (SeqCode)
GTTTTGTTATTGCAAATGTTGCAGCTTCAGCGTTCGGACTAAGCCGCGATTTGTGGAGAGCCTTGCGTAATAGACTCCGTTCGACCAGTCCTTGCCGTCGATCTTGAATGATCGCGCGCCTGCTTCAAGTACGTTGCCGATTCCGTTATCGAAGACAACCCGCCCGAGCGCATCATATATCTTGATTTGCATCAGCTCGCGGTCGCCAAGTTCAAAGGCGATCTCTGTCTCCTTTGTGAATGGGCTTATGGTTGCATGAAGATTAGCGATTTCAAAGCTCGCAGGTGCACTCGCACTATGCTCTACCGGCCCAAGCAACACCTCAAGCCCAATGCTTTTGAGAGATGGCAACGTCGTGTCGAGTTTATTTAGGTTGGTATCGCCTTTGGATGTGTCGGCCCATTGCTTATGTTGCAAAGCCCGAACCTTCACATACAGCTCTGAAAAATCGGTGATAAAATGCGGACATTTTGAGCTTTGTAGAATGTACTGCATAACTGCGAGCTCCCCGTTCATGTCCCAACCGGTGTTAGGAAAATACTTAAACGTCCCCGTGATCGTAAAAGCATCGGAGCAATACCAATCTGAGTCAATGGTATTAAGATAGAGCACCGCTTTTAGCCATTCGCGATATTCGAGATAACGCAAAATGCTCCCACCGCGACTCTGATTTGCCCAATCCAAATCACCAAATTCACCCCAGGTTCCGTTGAGCAGGGCACACTGCTCCATAAAGACTCGACCGGTATCATACGCTGCTTGGAAAAAGCGATCGGTTATCAACCCGCCGGTTTTTTCCTGCAATCTGGTGCACTCACTGGTATCAATCGAAAGAATCGTTGTGTTCAGCGTCTTACTGATTTGGGCGGCGCTATCCTTGGGCACAAAGCCAAGTAGAAGATTTCCAAATATTAAGGCCATGAAAACCCATCTGGCTCGAGTTACCCGGCTTGTTCGCTGTTCTGCTCGCTCCATCTTTAGGAATTTCTTAATTGTTCGAAAGTGCTGATGCCCTGAGTTTCAGGCAAATGATGATGAAAATTCGTTGAAGTCTGACTCGATTTCTGACCAGATCTTGCCCAAAACAGTTTCGCACTTTTTGGGTGGTTTGGTTATGCGAAGATAACTACTTTCAGCCGCAATAAAAAGAACAGTTTTAAGGTAAATTGTAAACAGCTTAAAAGGCTTGTTTTCGGCAGGATTAGAGGAAATGCTCATCCGATTTGTCCAAATATAATAGGCAATCTACGGAAAAAGTTGATCATCGCGCAACGCTTTGGATCGTAGCTTGGAGCAAACCGTAAGCATGTGACCATGGACCGGCGGCTTGGTCCCCCTAAAGCTACCGCCGTCAGGTAAAAACGGCTGATATTTTGAGCGGTTCAATGCAAAAAGTCGAGATGGGATTATTTCCTGAGTGAAACCATTGCTTTGCGCGGTATCTTTGCATGATACATAAGACACACAACGCGACCGCAAGGGAGACTCTGCACACTGCATGCGATCTACACAAAGGACAATTAAATCGGTTTCGAGGCTCGAAGGCGTAGGTCTTCACACCGGAAACGCCAGCACTTTAGAATTTCATCCGGCTCCGGAAAATTACGGAATTCGATTTGTACGCGAGGATCTACCGGGAATGCCGGAGATACCGGCGTTAGTCGATTTCGTCACCGATATTTCACGAGGTACAACGCTTACACATAACGGCGGCAGCGTCCATACGGTCGAGCATGTTCTGGCGGCAATCGTTGGTCTTGAAATAGATAATATTCAGATTCGCCTCACCGCGAATGAACCCCCTATCGGTGACGGCAGTGCGGAGCCCTACGTAACTACCCTACTCACTTCAGGATTTGAAGAGCAGAAGGCCCCGAGAGCTTATCTCGTGATCGATGAAGCAATCAGCTATTCGAACGAGGCGAAAGGGGTGGAGATGGTTGCGCTTCCACTCGCGAATGACTACCGAATGACTGTCATGGTGGATTACCATAATCCGGCGCTTGGGAGTCAGCACACGGGTCTCTTCTCTTTGGAGAAAGAATTTATTCATGAGTTCGCGCCTGCACGCACGTTTTGTTTTTTGCACGAGGTGGAGATGCTTCGCGAGAATGGCTTGATTCAGGGTGGAAATCTCGAAAACGCGATCGTGATCGTCGATCGAGAGTTGGATCCCGGTGAACTCAAACGCATCGGGGATAAACTTGGAATCACACACTCGGTGATACTCGGGACAAACGGTGTGCTCAACAATCGTCAGCTTCGATTCAAGAACGAACCGGCTCGGCATAAACTTTTGGATTTGTTGGGTGACCTTGCGCTCGTCGGTGCGCCGATGCAATCGCAAATACTTGCTGCGCGACCCGGACACGCTTCGAACGTTGAGTTTGCACGCAAGCTGCGCAAAGTGTTCGAGAAAAAGTCGATGCTGAAAAAGTATACGGCGACGGCGACGAACAAGATGATTTTTGATATCACGGCCATCGAGCGGATCATGCCGCATCGTTACCCGATGTTGCTTGTCGATCGCATTCTCGAAATGGATACAGAGGCCGGTAGCAGACGGATCGTCGGGCTAAAGAACGTTACCTACAATGAGCCGTTTTTTCAAGGGCATTTTCCGCAACGGCCGGTGATGCCTGGAGTGTTGATCGTCGAAGCGATGGCTCAAGCGGGTGGAATGCTGCTCTTAAATTCTGTGCCCGAGCCCGAAAAGAAGCTCATCTTTTTTATGTCGATTGATAAGGCAAAGTTTCGCAAACCGGTAACACCCGGCGATCAACTTATCTTTGAATTAAAGATGCTACGTGAACGGGGGAAAACTTTTGTTATGGCCGGCACTGCAACCGTGGATGGACAGCTCGTCGCCGAAGCCGAACTGATGGCCGCGATCGTGGACAAAGAAACTATCTGAGTTAATCCGCAACAATGCCAGGAAGTATTCACCCAACAGCAATCATAGATCCGAGCGCAGAGATCGCTTCGGGTGTCGAGATCGGTCCTTACGCGATCATCGAAGGTGGAGTGACGATCGACGAAGGTACGATCATTCATCATCATGCGTTCATCGGTCGAGGTGCGCAGATCGGCAAGCGCTGCGTAGTGCATCATGCTGCGGTGGTTTCGAACGTACCGCAAGATTTGAAATTCAAAGGCACGGAAGAAACGTACGTGATCGTCGGTGATGATTGTACGATTCGAGAGTTTGCAACGCTGCATCGCGCAACAATTCATACTTCAACCAGCAATGCTGGCACTCACGATGGTACGACACGTATCGGTCGTGGTTCGCTCATCATGGCCTACGCACACGTCGCACATGATTGCGTGCTTGGCGAGGAGGTGATCCTCTCGAACGCAGCACAAGTTGCCGGACACGTAACGATCGAGAAGTGGGCGATCATCGGCGGTGGTGCGCTGATCCATCAGTTCTCACTGGTTGGTTCACTCGTGATGATCGGCGGTGGCTCGCATGTTCGCAAAGATGTTCCGCCGTATTGCTTAGCGAGTGGTAGTGATTTTCGAGTTAGCGGCGTCAACAAGATCGGCTTACAACGACGCGGAGCAACACCGGAGGCGATCGACGCGATCAAGGCTGCTTTCTCGACGCTGTATTACTCCGGTCAGAATCTATCAGACGCAGCAGCGCAGTTGGAGGCTGGTGCTACGGCACGTATTCCGGAGGTTCGTCATCTTCTTGATTTTATCAAGAGCTCACACCGTGGCGTAGCAGGCCGAGCATAAGTCTACGGAAAAAGATATCCCGTAAAAAAGGACAGCGAGTTATCGCTGCCCTTTTTTTCGTTTTCGCAAATAACTATTTGCTCGCGTTCGCGATTTAAAACGACGAAGCCCTCACATTGCTGTGAGGGCTTCGCTGCTAAAAGCGATTCCTTTCGGAGATCTTACTTTGTGAGGGTCATCTTGCGTGTTGCAGAGAATGTGCCGCTCGTGATCTGGTACATGTAGGTACCGGTTGCAACATCATTGTTGCTGTCATCCTTAGCATTCCAACGAACCGTTGTCGTTCCAGCAGGAGCGTTTCCTGTATAGAGCGTACGGACCAACTGACCAAGTGCATTGTAGATCACAAGGTGCGTCTCACCAGCAACCGGAAGGTTGAAAGTGATTTCGGTCGATGGGTTGAATGGATTCGGATAATTCTGGTTAAGAGCGAAGGTCGTCGGTGCTGCGATAGCAACCGTTACCGTGTTTGTTACACGCTCTGCACCATCCAGATCGCGCTGAATGAGGCGGTAGTTGTACGTACCTGGTGTGACGTTGTTATCGGTGTATGCATAGCCTGTCGTCTGATTACTGTTTGTAACCTTGCTCGCAACTGTTCCGATATTCTCCCACACAGCATCCTTCACATCTGTTCCTTGGCGCTGTACCGAGAAGCCTTGATTGTTGACTTCACGAGCCGTTGCCCATGTCAGCAATGCACTGCCTTCTTTCGACTCTCCATGGAGATAGAGAAGATCGATCGGCAACAGGATATTGCGACTGACGAGCGGACGGATCATCGGTGTATAGCTACCACCCCAGATCATATAGCCTGGGTTAACGCTGGTTCTCCAAGCAAGTGGATTGCCTGCGCTAGCCATTGTCGGCCACCAGCCATTCGAAGGTGTCCATGCGGACCAACCACCCGAACCTGCTGTGACTTCCATTGCCCATGCGCACGATACATCACCGTTGTTGATGACGTTCGAAGCCTGCGTACCATACTTAGACGTATAGATCGGCGGAATCTGCGGCGTGAATGGATCGTAGACTCGGATGAGACCACCACCACGTGACAGGTTCGCTCCGTTCATCATGTTGATGATGCTGAGCTGACTAACAGAGATCCAGTAGACGCCCTTCGTAGCACCGGCGTCTGCACCACCCGCGAGCACGATTGGCTTCGGGAAGTAGTAAGGATAGAATTCGTTGAAGTTACCACCCTTACGACGATCGTTGAACGTAGCAACCGTATCTGCCGGTGTGCAACTGTTCGGATCACCATTCAGGAGCGAAATGCGAATCGGATCATCACCCTGGTTTGCATTCGAGTAGTAAACTCTTACACCGTAAACAGTATCCTTTGTTACCAAGCGGAACTTGGATGCAAAGCTACCATTGTTGTTCGTGAAGCCGATACCCTGACCTGTGAGGTTTGTGACCGCAGGCCAATCGTTACCAGCCCCTACACCCGGAGTAAGGCCTGCGTTATCCCACGCAAATTCTTGCGTAAGTCCGCCACCCTGCTCAACATTGAGTGTGAAGAGTGTATAGGTACCGTCATCGTCTTCGTACGCATTGTATCCTGGCTGAGCAATCCAAGCGTGGATCGTGTACTCACCCTGAACACCGGCATCCTGCGCATTCCAGTTAGGCATCTGGATGGTGGTATCTGTACCGCCACGAACGGATGTAACTGTTGCCGTCTGCCAATATACCGTGTTGCCACTTGGGTCAAGAACCTGCACGCGGATCGGAAATGCGACCGCGACGTCAGAAGAGTTGTTCGCAATGTGCACATACAAAGGAAGTGCAACAGCCTGCGAAGCTGGAATCTTGGTGAATGGGTTCACGCAACGCACCCACATAACTTCGATTTCCGGCTTACGTGGAACCTGCAATGCGAGGTTATCAACGTACCAATCATCATTGTCGTCTGTTGGCGGTGGGTTGAATGGATTACCATCAAACTTAGCCTTCAAACGGAGGCGGAAACGGAAAGTATTCGTGAAATAATTCGTACCAGGAAGCTTCGACTCAACGTTGAAGAAGAACTTCTTGAATTCGAAATCATGTCCACCATCAATAGAGATGATAGGATTCCAACCACTTGAGGATGGATTGCAGGCTGGCTCTGAAGGTTTCTTGAATTCGATAGCCATCGAGTCACCACGACGGAGCACGTTACCAAGAATATTCAGCACGGTGTGTTCCGGACCATACATAACGTCGGCATCAAAGAGCCATGGATATGTTTGGCGTCCACCACGCTGATAATCAAAAGAGAAACCAGCTTTGGTCTGACCTTGCAAGTTGATCGGGAAGGACAGCAATGTATCACCTACGCCCGAACCGGAGTAACCATTACCTTCAATGTCCTGGCGATCCATACGGATAACCGGAGATTTGTACTGGTGACCGCCGAAGCCGTTCATATCACGTGGTGGTGGCGGATCAAAAGTAGCATCTTCACCATCGACAACCTGAGCGCCGATCGAGATCCACTTCTGCTGATCCGGGATATCCCCCGTGTTTGTGATGCTGTAATTGTTCGAAGCATCGTTGAATGGCTGAGCCTGTGTACGAATACCAAAGATGCGGACGCATGAGGTATCGTCAAATGGCCAGCGGTCACCGATGTTGTTATCACTCGTATCAAAAGTTGTCGCGATTGCGCAAGCCTTGAAAGTACCGAGCTGATTCAAAATGTTCGGGTTCGTTGCATAGGATGTGAAATTCGGCACCTGACGCTGCTCACCAGGAATCATGTTCAGCAGTGCGGAAGCACGACCGTACACAGCGATACCTGTTACAACGTTACGGATTTGGAAACGCACCTTAAAGCTCTGCATGATCGAGTCAACGTTCTTGAACGTTGCCTTCGGCTGCACGCTTGTGCCCAAACAGATCTCATAATTTCTTGGCGGATAATCTACGGAGATAGCTCGAACAACGTTGTGCCAACGTTTGAACTTCACAGCCCATTGACCGGACTGACGGAAATTCTTGTTGCAATTCGGGCAACCCTGATTGATAGCATGCCACGTGTTCTTGAAAATAACCGAGGTAGCCTGACCACCGGTCTCATCTGTCACACCAACTGCAATGTTGTTTTGGAACAAGCGCCATGCAAGAATTGGTGGGAAGTTATTGATAGCACCGGAGAATGCGCCGTAGTTGATCTGTACGCTAGAATCTTGGCGTGTGAACACGACCTGGAATTTCTTGATAAAGATCCTGTCAGCACCGCTCGAGGTTGTGCTCGATGGGCTGAAGTTGTTCGGCGAACCCGGACGCAACCGGAAGTTGTAGAAGTTGATCATGCATGTATCGAGCGATGGGCTCGTACGAACGTAAACTCTTGTCGAGTCGCCGGTTGCACGCATGTCGAGATCTGCCCACAACGCAGCAATGATTGCGCGAGGAGCATTTGCAAAACCTGTCTGCAAATTCTGTGCATCACCACGGGTGTACGATGGCGGTGTGCCGCCAGTCGCTTCACCATACGGACGGAAGCCTACAAATCCATTCGAGGAAATGTAGAGACTGTCATAGTTACCGTGGTAGAAGTTGAAATTGAACCCAATAGGAATTGGACCGGCCATCGCGTTATCGGTGGTGTCCATCTGGTTGGGGTTTTGCAGATTCAGTGGATTGTAGAAGTATCTACCTGGTGCGTAGAACTGGCGCGGCCCTGTGCCGATGCGCGTCCATGTAGCAGGTTGGTAGTTAGTATCTACGAAGAAATAATTCGGACGCCACGGTAGTGGAGCATCATCATCCGAATCCACGACATAATATCCCGTGGAAAGAATGTTGGGCTCACCGCGACGATCGCTGGACTGTGCAGTTGCCGCGCTCACCTTGAAAAGGAGCAGGGCTACGACAGCCAGAACCGACATGTGGAGTACACGTCTCATCATCGTTGCAGGTTTAAAAATAAGTGGAAACAACAGTGAATAACTTTCTGAATAAAAATAACACACACTCACAAATCTCAGAAGCCGAAAAACTTTATCGGCATACTTGTCTTAGGAGAAACAGCCACACCAGAAGGTGAATTTGCTCAAAGAAAGCTGGCCAACTCTTTGGTTAGCATCGCCCTCAAAAACCGTCAAGAATCACCTAAAATGAGCAGAAAAGAACAACTTAGGGGCAGAACTATCACCCGAACTTCACAACAAAATTCGAATAATATGTCATGTGACTCAATATTTCTCTGTAAAGATACTGAAAAAATCTCCCGACTCACTTGAAAAGACCATTCAGACTTCAAAAGGTTACACTATTTTTGAAAGTATTTTGAAAAATCTTTTGGAGTGGTGCAAGCCTGACTCTTCTAACGAGCCATTTCGGATAGGCAAAAGTTATTGAAAGAGAGCGTGCGACCAAGAGCGGACCGACCCTTACTCGCTGCGCTTGCCGGACTCTTGCGGGCCGGTGACCGTCGCGACGATGGACATTCGGAGGTCGTGGTTATGCGTGCTCGAGTTGGGAAAACGAACCTCACCTATATAGGTACCTTGATGCGTAGCTCGAATCTTAATCGGGACGATCACAGAATCACCTGCGCCGAGCACCACCTGATCCCGCTGCACGAACGAAAGCGTGCAGTATCCTCCCTCAGCCGTGATCGGAGGATCAAGTGTGATCCTGGTGGCACTTTCATTCTTTATTCGGACGAAGACTTGATCCGAATCTCCGGGCAACATTTCACCCATAACAAAATACGAGGTGGGCTCAAGCGTAAGATCACGCTTCAATTGCGCAGTTAGCAATAGTGTGAGAGAAGGGCGCTTCGGATCATTCGATTCGATGCTAAGCGTTTTTGCGAGCAAACCAAATTCGTGAATTGCGTCAACGGAGAGATCGATGACCGCAGTATCACCGTGCAGAATTATTTTCCGATCGATAGGCGCAATCGTGCAACCACATGCTGGTTGCACTGTATCGATTCGCAAAGGTAAGTCACCATTGTTGATGACTCGCACCTTTGCAGAAAGTACGCCAGCATACGTGTTGCCCCAATCCACTTTATCACCGCCGATAATTTCGATCTGCGGTTGAGCGCGAAGACAGTTCGCACTAACCAGCGCTGCGAAGCCAATCAAAAACGATGACAAAATTCGAGATACTCGTTGCATTATTACCTCCGAAGGAATCCTCGCGTCGTTGCAGGTTTTGGTGCGGACCAACTTTATTTCACAACTACAATCATTGCAACTCGTGAAGCAGGTCCTCCGGATATTCGAGCGCTGTATGTCCCACTCGGAATAAGGCTAACGTCCCAAACTGCATGGGATACATCACCGCTCAAATTATCCATCACTTGTGAACTCAGATCCGCTAACTCAAGACCAAGCAGGTCGTATATCTTTAGCGAAAGTGGAAAGCTTCGCAGGTTCGCGAGTCCGGTTAGTTGAATATCCGTCTTTCGGGATGCGGGATTTGGAATGTTCACGAGGTATAAGTATTTTCCCGGATAATCATAATCCTCGTGGTGCGAACTCGCGACAACACTCGGCGGCCCACCGGATAATTTTTTTCGGAAAAAGGTATGCTCTCCACAGAGATAGACTGTGTTCGGATAGGGAAATAGCACGCGGTTAAATCCATCGTCAGCGGCGATTAGATCATCGGAAGGCCACGGATCTTCTTTCGACCAGGTATTGCCGCCATCTGTCGTCGCGAGTATCGATGTGTCGAATCCGACAACGTAGCCGATGCTGTCATTCATGAAATTGATATCGAGATATTGCGTTCTACTTGAGGTGCCTCGGTGCATATCCGACCAGGTATCTCCTCCATCCGTCGATCGTACCAACACATCCATTGCACCTGCAGCGAATACGGTATTGGAATTCTTGATGAAGACCGAGTGAATCAGCTGCAATTCATTTTGCAAAACCTGATCCCACGTGTCTCCGCCATCCTTCGTGCGAAAGACTCTACCATACCCGGTGTCTTTTCCTGACTGAAGATGGACATAGTAATTCGCAGTCAGAAAGCCGAACCGGTCTCCGCTTGACTTCAAAAAAGTGATCTTCTGAAATGACAATTTCCCTGGCAAATGAAGAATTGGATTTTTCCGAGACCAGGAGTAACCGTTGTCGGTAGTGTGAAAGATTGTCGAGTCTCCGACCAAATATCCATTCTGTGCATCGGCGAAAGAGAGGTGAGCCAAAGAGGTGGAATTTAACGTAGTACCGACATGCCAACTTTCACCCGCGTCAGAAGTGCGGTAAAGATTTCCATAACTGCCATCTACAGCAAAGCCGGTATCACGATCGATAAAGTGTAGATCTGTCAGGAAGAGAAACGCATCCAGCGCACCGAGCGCAGGCTGCCAACGCCAGCTTGTGCCACTATCAAGCGATGTGTAAACACCCAAGTGACCGATCGCAAAGCCAACACCTCCAGTTGTGAATTGCATGTTGCTGATTCCGCCACTGCCTCCACCTTGACCGAGATAGCTAAGTAATTTGATCTGCCAATCGGTACCGCTGTTTTTCGTGAACATCACAAGACCACCACCTCCGACTACAAAAGCGTCAGTCGAGTTGAGAAAGGATACCGCTGTGAACGCGGCTCCAGAATTTAGTACCTCAGGGATGACAGAGGCAGACCATGACACACCCGCATCGGAAGTTCGTATCATGACTTGCGTACCAACGACGAGGACGCGGTTTGCATCGATCATCTTCACCGCAGAAACCGAGAACACGAGGGTGTCGGGTGCAAGATGTTTTACCCATGATTGGCCCCCATCCGTTGTCTTGAGAAGAATCCCTGCTGGATTGCTGAATGGATCGTCGAGACCGACGGCTACTCCGTTTTGTGCATCGATGAAATCGACGGCGAGGAGTTGCCACTTCGTCCCGCTCGGCTGTTGTTGCCAGGTGTCACCGCCATTCGTCGTTTTCAGTATTGTACCGCTGTCACCTACAACGTAACCCAATCGGCTCCCTACGAAGACCAGATTGTTCAGAGTCGTGCTCGTACCTGAATTCAAATTGTTCCAAGTCTTACCTCCGTCCAGGCTCCTATAAATTCGCCCGCTCGTTCCGATCACGAATGCAGTGTCGATCGAGACAAATTCTACGCGGTTCGCTATATCTCCCCCGATCGACTTTGTCGCCGATTGCCAGAGTGCCCCACCATTCGTTGTAAAAAAGATCTCGCCGGCTTGAAATCCGATTACGATACCTCGATCGCTTCCAAAAAAACTGACTCCTTGAAGATCGGTGTACGTGTTGATCTTCTGGCGAGTCCAAGTTTGGCCTGCGTCATCCGAGACGAGAATTCGGCCTTCATTTGCGACCGCAACTACTCGAGTGGGCGTGATATAGGAAACAGAATTAAAACCTTCTTGCCCGATTCTCTCCCACGGGCTTTGCGCACCATTCTTGCCGAGAACGAGGCTTGAAAAGAATATTAATACTGTAACGGATAGGGCGACGAAGAATCGGTTCATATATGACCTCTATGCTGCAATAAATTTAAGTAAAGCGGGCTACAACTCCAAGCCATCTCTGATAACCCCGTCACAAGGTGGAAGTTGCGGTAGCTAAATTTCTTTACCAATGAGACGGGTCCGCGCCGCCAATTGTAGCGCAGACCCGTCCACTGTGTGGCTTACGTAGACGTAAATAAAAGTTTATAAGCAACTCTCGGTTGTTCTTACTCTCGTCGCACCCGGAGGTGGCGTTGGGCATCCGGAGCAAGTGCTCGGAAGGCTATAACTCGAGATGAGCGTCGATGTGAAGACACCGCTCGAGCAGCAGACTTTAAATCTATCCCAGCACCATCCACCACCCGTGCAGACCTTGAGGTAACGGTGGTTTAGCGTTGTGCCATCGACAACACTCGATACGATCCAACTGATCTTGCACGAGCCGCGGAACATTCTCCAGTCTTCTGAACCAGGAGGACAAGGCGTGCAGGCGAGATGCTGTGGATTGTCTTTGATGATCTGCGCCATAGCATCATCGATGAGTTGATCATCTGTTTCGGTACCGAGGCAATCATCATCTATATCAATGCTCTGAATGAAGAAATCATTATACATCCCGCAGCCGTGACGATAACAGTAGCAGATCGTTGCAGTGCAGGAGTGACCTGCACGACTCCCATCATTGACCAGAAG
>JBDTCS010000132.1:0-17526 GCA_039923455.1 Kapaibacterium sp. (SeqCode)
CAGAATAATAATCGCTATCCAAACCGCCCCTGACAATGTATGCATCGTCACCGAGAAGCACCGAACGCAAACCTGTCGGAATTCCAGAGCCTGCAACGCCTGCACTCTCAAGACTGATATTCGAACCATGAACCGTTAAGTCGGTCGCGAGCGATAGATCGACCAAGCCCTGAGTTGCGACTAAGGCTACGGACAAACTTGTGACGGCGCCAGGTGTGAGCGAAAGCCCGCTCTGACGACCCGGAGCAGATGTTTCATAGATTCTTACCGGTGCATAACGATCTGCTGTCGCCCATGTGATACCTGTGCTGGTACCACCGAAACTGTGAACTGTAATTGTGTACGCCTTCTGTCCCTGTAAGCCCGTAAGGATAGCCGATGAGGAACTGCTCGAAGCGATAACAGATGAAGAATCGCCAACGGAGGTGACAGCATAGACCGTATCAGCAGTTAGGTCATCGCTTGCTCGTGTCCACCTCACACCGATTGAAGTTGAGCTAAGGGCATCGACCAACAAATTTGTCGCAGGGTTACTACTGCCACCAGTAGGCCAAGTGACGGCACCGCTGCTTCCACCGAGTCCGTGCACAGTGATCAAGTAGGTCTTACCAACGATCAGCCCGGTCATCGTGACTGTGTACGAAGCCGACGCCACCGAAATGGATTCACCTGTCGAAGCAAGTGCTACCGCGGTATCTTGTCCTGCGTCACCAATCGCACGAGCCCAGGTTACTTGCACAGAGGTCGAGTTGATCGTGGTTACTATAACATTAGTCGGAGGTCCACAGATCGAACTCCAACTCACACCCGCACTCACACCTCCGATGCTATGAATCGTGAACGTGTAGACTTTCCCAGATTGGAAGCCGGTAAGATTTAGAGAAGAGGTGCTGCTCGGCGCTAACCATTGAAAAATTTCGCCGCTGGCTGTCGTCGCAAAGATCGTATCAGTCGAAGCATCACCGCTACCACGCGTCCAGCTTACTTGCACGGAACTTGCGTTAATAGTAACTACCTTCAGATTCGTCGCAATGGTCGAGCTGGTGTTCGGGCCAGTTGTTGAGCTATCCTTGCTGCAACTGGAGCTCACAAACGTGAGCGCCATGAGCAAAAGGAAAGGAGAGAGAGAAGAGAGTATCCTATTCATAATATTCTGTGTATTTCGAAAGGGTAAGAAATGCAAAGTAGGATGTTAGGGGGAATCAGTTGTAAGTCTGAATCCGAGAAGCATCAAGTTATTCGGTTCGAATATAACAAAAAAAATTGGGCGCCTCTTGCGAAGCGCCCAAAATAGGAAAGCATAACTTTCGAGGTTTGATCTATCCGTTCGGCTCAGTTCTCACCATGCCTTACGCAGATCAAAACAGATTAGTTAGCGATAATGATGTTCGTGTTCGACTGCTTCACCGAAGAATTCGGGAGGCGGAAGCCACGGCTTGCGTAAGGCAACGTGAGCCCACCAGACTGTAAGGAAACCACAACGTCGATTGCGTGGCGTCCTGTACCGTCGGTCGTGTAAAGATTTCCGTCAGCCTGACGAAGGATAGCCAAACGACCATAATGCCCGGTCGAAGTCTTGACCAAAACGATCAGATCTCCACCGCCAACTACTGTCGTAGCTGCTGCTCCACTGAAGTCTTGCGCAGTGTTGTTCGCGCTGAACTTTGTGGAGAGGTCGCCCGAATAGTAATCACTGTCCAAACCGCCTCTGACGATATATGCAGCATCACCAATAAGTACTGAGCGCAAGCCAGTTGGAATTCCAGACCCTGTAACACCAGCACTCTCAAGGCTGATGAATGTAACAGGAACCGTCACGTCAGATGCAAGTGACAGATCGATCAAAGGCTGATTGGCAGTTACAGCTGTGCTCAAAGCAACGACTGCACCAGGCGTGAGCGAAAGACCGCTCGGATGACCCGGAGCTGGATCAGCAGTTTCGTACAGTCTCACTGTTGCATAGCGATCTGCTGTTGCCCACATCATACCAGCGCTGGCGCCACCTGAAGTGCGAATTGTGATTGTGTACGCCTTCTGGCTCGCCAAGTTTGTAAGGATAACCGACGAGGCAGTGCTCGTAGTGATTAGAGATGACGTATCGCCAACAGAACTGATAGCCCACACTGTATCAGCAGTTACGTCATTGCTCGCACGTGTCCACTTCACACCGATGGAAGTTGAGCTAAGCGAATTCACCATGACATTCGTCGGTGGGTTGGTTGTTGTGCCGCCCGGTTCTGTTGTGCAGCTTGAGCCTGCAAATCCGACCGCCGCAAGTGCTGCGAAGATCGACAACTTTGAAATGAGTTTCTTCATAGTATATATAGAGTTAAATTAGTAAGTTAAAGTAATGATCAAAAAATCTCGTGATCGAAAATCCGAATATGTGACACCTCTCTGAAGCATCGTAAAAGCGCCTGATCAGTGAACGCCAGTGCCGACTCGTGCGGCAAACAGAGCACAATCAAACCACACTTTCAGCTATAGAGTGCGCAGCTTCGCTACTATTATAACAAACCTGGGCATTCCTCCTGATGCTTTGCTCTATAGCCAATCAGCATCCGAATTCACTCGTAACTCAATTCGCGTGCCGAGATCGCCTAGTCAAAGCAGCCTTTCTTATTAAACGACACAGAATCTGTCGTTTCAGCACTTCTCGACACAAAAATAATGCAATTTCTTAGTAATTACGCCTGGAAAGGGTGCCTAAGCGGAATTAATAATAAAATAAATCATCGCTATGAGCTTCATAAAGAAAGCGGAAGTGATTCTTTTCGGTGTATTGTCCACCCAAGAATTCGCTCTATGAATCAGAAATTCATTCGAAATTCACTAAGCTTTTGCATCTGCTCATTCTTATAGGCAACCGCTAATATACGAATCCAAATCGCTTTTTTTGTGAGCAGCAATAAGTTTGCTTATATTTCGAAAGGGAATACCTCACCACCGTCCAGTGGTGCATACTTTTTTGTGTTGTTGTGCTTCCAGTGTTGGCGTAAAACTTAGAAATATTTTCTCCGCTACACGCGAATTATCGATGCAGGATTTCCTGCGATTCAAGTAATTACAATTTAGATTTTCTTTTCCGATTTCTAGACTGACGATAGGTTTGGCTGAAAGATAAAGTCACGGATCTTTCAACATTCGAATTCATCTCGCTTCTCAACATTGCTGTAATCACTGGATTGGATGTTGGCTCTAAAAAAAGCAAGGTGCAAATTGGCAAGGTGTTTCGATTACTAACGTACGCAAGTCGATTTTACGCGTACGCATCGTAGTCGAAATAGCGCAGCAATAGCAGGCTGAGCGCCTGTTCGAATATTTTTCTTCGCCGAATGCTCGGTAGCTTTTTTCAGTCCACTACTTACAAGAGTTGTTGTTGTCGGTTAGCGCGTTCCAGAATTCTCATCGACGCTAGCCTAATTAGGAAAAACGATTTCGTAAACGGAATTTCAGATTTTTTTTGAAACGTTCAACGCTCTACGTTGAACACCACCTGTCTTAGAACGCATACTCGAACTATGATGAACATGGCTACGCTATCTAATCAAGCGCCAAGAATCGGCCGTTCAACGGCCCGCTCGGTTATTACTCTACTCTCACTTTGGGCAATCGCCCTCGTGCTGGTGCTCGCGCCCAGCTCGGGAGTCAAAGCACAAACCTACTTCACCGAAGATTTCGAATCGGGCTTCCCCGGAAATTTTTCGATTCAGGGAGTCGGTGCGCAATGGCAACAAAATTCCACCTATGCCTACACAGGCTCGAAGTCTGCGTGGTTCCAAACCTCGGCAGGCAATACGAACACTGTGCTTGTCTCGAACGGAATTAATCTTTCCGGTTCGACTCGACCACAATTGACGTTTAACCACATTGCCGCACTGGAGAGATACTACGATCAAGCGTACGTAGAAGTATCTACGGATAATGGTGTGAATTGGACAGATATTCCTAATAGCGCCTACACGGGTAACTCATGGCGTAAGACAGGTTCGAACCTGCAATCGAGCAATACTACGGTCTGCGACGGCCCGTTCTTTGACGCTCAGAGCCGACCTGATTGGGATATGCGTTTTAGCTCATTAGCTGGTGTACCTACTGCTGGAACGGGTTTGTGGCGTAAAGAGGTGTTCGACCTCTCGAACTATCGTGTAAGCGGAGTGAAGATTCGTTTTCGCGTTAAATCCAATGCGAGCAATGACTTCTATGGATGGTTGGTCGACAATGTAAAAATCGCAGAAGCACCGACTACAAGAATTTCGGGCACCAGAGTTATCGGTGGTAGTGGATTTGCCAGCTTCACCGCAGCCTTTGATGCACTCGCGGATTCTGGCGTTGGCACGGGTGGTGTGACATTCCTCGTAACACCTGGTACGTACACCGACTCACTTGTATCGGGAAATTGGTTAGGTGCCTCGGCAACGAATCGTGTTCGATTTCAGGCAAACGGAGGAGCGGTAATTCTTCAGCGTTTCGGATCGAGTGGTTCGATCTCGATTCCGAGCACCACAACGGGATATAGCTACAGCTATTTCGTTGACGCTATCCTCACGATGTCGGGAACAAGCTATACCACGTTTCAGGGAATCAACTTTGCACAACAGGCACTCGCCTCGGGAGCTAATCTGACGGACGTGGGCGTGTATATGCAAAATGGTTGCCACTACGACAGCATATATAGGTGCCGTGTTGATCTAGGTCGCAATTATTATAATACCACCGGTATTATGATCAACACCGCTCTTTATTACAATGCGTCGAATGTCTTCCAGGTTGGAAACAAGATTATCGATGATACAGTCAGCGCTTGGTCAGGCGTTTGGATGAATCGTTATTTCCTCACCATGTCCTTCGATTCCTCTAATGAGGTCTCAGGATCTGCGCCGGGCAAATCTACCATCACCACTGGTTTGACTGCCACGCCGGTAGGGACAACGACGATCTATAACGTCATGGTGTACGGACAGACGAATTGCATTGTAAAGAACAATACGATTACCTCTACTCCGTTCTCCGGTTATACCTTATCGAGTTATGGAATTTATCTCGCCGGAAATCTTATCAACCCACTCATTCAGGGCAATAAGATCACGGGTTACGGAAGTGTAGCAAGTTCGATCTACTCATATACGTACGGAATTTACGGCTCTGCGTCTACGATTATTCGACCCCAGATTCTGAACGATACCATTCAGAATATGCAGGGATACGGCTATTACGGTATATTCCTCGGGAGTGTCCTTGAGCCGTTAGTACAAGGCAACTATATTAATAATGTTGCGATGGCGTACTATTATTATTCAGTCTATTTATCGAGTTGCATTCGTCCGCGCATCATTGGCAACAAGATCAAGGGTGTCTACAACGGTGCGTATAATAGTGCTAGCACGAGTTATTATGTGTACGGCATCTACTCGGCCAGCAACCAAGGGCCGGTGATGATCGCCAACAACATGATATCCGATCTGCATCAGTTGAACGCCTTAACACCGATGTCGGTCTATGGAATCTATTTTACACAGGGTACCACAGGGCCAGCGCGTGATAGTATCATCTATAACTCTATTTTCCTGAGTGGTGGTACAGGAACCGCAACAACGAATACTACCGCCGCACTTTACGTCGCGAGCATCAATGCTGCCGTCGGAGCTGGACTTGTAGTAAAGAATAATATTCTTTCGAATACAATGCCATTCGGTGCAAGCAGTTTAGCGTATTGTGCATACTACGGCACCGTCACCGCCAACCTGACTTCTGACTTCAATGATCTATACGGCCCGACTGACGCTACGGACACCACGATTCACAAAACCGGTTATTACGGGTCTACCCGTGGATTGTTGGCGCAAATGCGTGCTGCAGGATTGGAAACGCATAGCTTCACCGAAAACCCGCCATTCACCAGTGACTCGTTACACGTCTCGACCGGCACAGCAACTCGACTTGCGAAAGCCGGGCAGTACTTGTCGAACATGACGACGGACTTTGATGGTGATACGCGAGGGAGTGCGCCGTGCATCGGAGCCGATGAAGCTTCGATGACCGTCAGCACCACCGATGATGTAGCTCCATCAATTCAGTATACGCGAATTCTTCGCAGTGCATCAACAAGCGGGATTACGTTCAGCGCGGTTATTTCAGATCCGAGCGGAGTCAATTCAAGCACTTACGCACCGCTACTTTATTACAAGGCCACTTCTGCAGGAACTTGGTCGAATGTGACAGGATCGAATTCGAGTGGTAATAATTGGACATTCTCGATGCCGGGCTATACCTCCGGTACGGTTGTGCAGTACTACTTCGCAGCACAAGATCTGGCTTCGACAGTAAACGGTGGCACCGCTCCATTTGGCGGCACCGGCACGAATCCTCCGGGAAGCACTGCAACCACGATTCCCGATTCGGTTCGAATCGTGGGCGGGTTGAACGGAGATTATCTCATTGGAGGCATAGGTGCTAACTTCCTATCACTCAAGGCAGCAATTGATTCACTCAACGTTGGCGGAGTAAGTGGCCCGGTTCGCTTTCTGCTGAATGCAAATTCGTTCGCGGAGGGCGTGCTTTCGATCAATGGCCCGATCATAGGTGGATCTGCAACCAACACCGTCACGATCAAGCCGAACACAGGATTTCAGCCGGTCATGACGACCAGCGGGACGTCGAATTATTTCTTGCTCGTCAATGGAGCCTCAAACATTATTGTTGATGGCTCGAACACGGCGGGTGGAACATCTCGAGATCTCACCTGGGCAGGTGGACCTACGTACGCCACGTATCAATTCTGGGTGCAGCCGGCATACGGTGTAGATGGCACGATGTCAAACGTGAATAATATCACGTATAAGAACTGCGTCGTGAAGCCTTCCGTATCGGCGGGTACACCGAACGGTGCCGTCACTAATTCTGCTTACCGCGGTATTCTGATTCAGACAAGCACTACCATCCCAGGCGGGACAGTGTCCAATGTTACCATTCAGAATGACTCTATCGCGAACGTGTACTATGGAATGTATATCGTCTCGGCGATCGATCCGGCAAACCCGGTTCATTCGACCAAGATCATTGGTAATGTCTTTGGTGGTGTCGCGGATTCGTGTGGCGTTTATGGTATGATTTTGCAGAATGCAGATTCGACACTTATTTCAGGTAACGATATTCAAAATATCAGCCAAGGTACATCGACCAATTCGATGTATGGTATTTATCTGAATTCGTGGACTACGAATACTCTTGTGACCAAAAACAAGGTACATAACATTTGGGCAAGAGGTACGTCGGGCACGGTATACGGAATCTATACACCGCAGTCCTCAAACGTTACATTTAACACTTACACGAATAACTTCGTGTATGATCTTCACGCCCGCGCAACCACATCGGGTACGAGTTACACTGCTCCAGCGGTCGCCGGCATGTTTATGTACGGAGGCTTTGGCGATGTCGTTGCCAACAACACGATCCATCTCTTCGATACCTCCTCAACAAGCACAAGTACGTTGCTGATTATGACGTTCGCAATGCCGTTCTATCAATACAGCCAGAACGTGACTGTTGTCAACAACATCATGTCAAACTGGAATATCGTAGGACCCACGAATGGCAGGAATTTCGCTACGGAATTGTATTACGGTGCGGGTCAAGTCGCGCTCTGGAATAACAACCTGTACAACATCCCAGGAGCGAAAGCACAATTCGCATATAATGGATTATCTGCTCAATTGATCGGCACATTCGATAGCTTGAGAATTCTGAACGGTGGTGATAGCCGCTCAATCATTCAAGTGCCTCCATTTGTAAGTGTAACGGATCCGCATATTAACCCATTGATCCCGACACGAATTGAATCTGGTGCGATTCCTGTCGCCGGACTTACGACAGATATAGACGGTGATACACGTAACGCAACGACGCCGGATATCGGTGCCGATGAAGGAAACTTTGCGACGTACTATAATACCGATATTGTTCTGGTGAATGTGAACCAGCCAACGGTGAATGCGAAGTATGTGGCAGGCCTTGGTGTCAAGCCCATCGTTACCATTCGCAATGACGGTTTGCAGACAGCCTATGGGTTCACGATCACCGACCGCTTTACCGATTCAACTACATCCACTACAAGCACGATCAATTCGACAGTCGACAGTTTGCGATCCGGTGAGACGAGAGTCATCACGCTTGACTCCGTGACCTTTGCGACGGCGTTTCATGTTTACGGTTTGCGGTTCTACGCCAATGCTTTAACCGACGGCAATCGTTTGAATGATTCGTCGGCCACAATTCGCGTATCATCGCTGGGTGCGTTGAATGGAATATATACTGTTGGTGTGGGTCAATGGGCACCGAATATTAAGTCGGCGTTTGATTCCCTTGTCAACAACGGTATTGGCAGCAACGTCACATTCCGTCTGACAGATGCGACATACAACGAGCCTGCTATTACGACAAGTTACATCGGCAACAATGGTTTGATCATCGGTGCGAATGCGACTACTCGCCTGCGTATCAAGCCAGCACCAGGTGTATCTCCGACGATCAATATTTATGGTAGTACGCTTAAGTATGTTTCGTCGTATTTTAACAGCACTTCGTATGTTGGGCTTGGCTTCCAGAATACGCAGTATCTTACCATCGATGGTTCTAACACAGAAAATGGAACATCGCAGAATACGACGATGCTCTTCCATCCGAGCGTAGGTACCTCTTCCTTCTACGCAGTCTTTTTCAACGCAGCACAGTTCGATTCGATCAAGAATTGTATCATGGTCGATTCGACATACTATACTGGTATGTCCGGCTCGGGTTATTCAAGCTACGGAGTGTCGTTCTCATCTCCGTCTGGTAGCGCTGTCGGATCGAGTTTCAATGTACTCTATAATAATTGGATTCGTGATAATTATTACGATATCTATAATTATGGAAATGGAACCGTCCCGGTTGCACAGAGCAATCAGTTCATAAATAACCGAATTTCACGCTTCACCTACGCGGGTATATATAACTATCCTTATGTAGGTGGAACCTTGATTCAGGGCAACACGATAACCTCGGACACCACAGCGAGTTGCTCTAATCTCTACGGCATCTACGGAAACGGACAATACGGTGCTGGGCATCAGGTCTTGGCAAATAAGGTTTATAAGTTCAGGTCTTCGTATACTTCACCGTATTTCTATGGCATCTATTGGTATTACTCGCAAGCTGGCGGAAGCTGCACAATTGCGAATAACCTAATTGCGCTCGACCACGATACCGCTACCGCCGCCTATATTTATGGTCTCGAAGTGTACAACAGCGCTTCGTTCGGCCCTGTAAACGTATATTACAATACGATCTATATCGGCGCACCGAGCATGAACTACTCGTCGTACACCTGGTACGACAACTATAACTCAGGTGAGTTTAAGAATAATGTGGTGGTGAATAACAGAGGCTCTTATGTCTATCTGCAACAGATTTATCAACCACCTGCTTCGCCTTCGAACAATAATTTATTCTTTGTCAGCGGCACTGCAAGTTCGTTCTACTTTGCGTATTTCTACAATGGATCAACCTATCAGTATCCGACGACACTCGCAGCTTGGAAGAGCGTGTCCGGTGGTGATCAGAATAGCTGGAGTGAGTCCGTCCCCTGGGTTGATTCCATCGGTGGCAACTTCTCGCCTGTGACAAACGTCGCGACGCGTTTGGAGTCGCATGGTGTACCGATTCCTGGCATAACGACCGACATCAACGGAAACACGAGAAATGCTCGCTATCCAGACATCGGTGCATACGAAGGTAACTTTACGCCGAAGTTTGATGTGAACATTACAGCAACTGCGATAACTCAGCCTCTATTGAACACACGGTTCTTTACCGGTTCGAGTGTATCTGCATCGGCAACGTTTGTGCAGTCTGGATTAGTAACTGCTCTTAACGTGCCGATCATCTTCCAGGCAATCGATGCCGCAGGTGTTGTTCAGGCGACCTACAATACGAACATCGCATCCATGGCGACTTCGGTTAGCAACACGGCAAGCGGCTTCACGTTTGTTCCGACTACACCAGGTACTTGGACCATTCGTGCCTTCGCTGCATCGCCGGTGGAGGAATACACGCTCGACGACACGATCTCAACGACGATCAAAGTCTCGATTGGAATGTCTGGGCCATACACCGTCGGTATCGGACAGTTTGCACCAACGGTGAAAGCGGCGTTCGATTCGTTAACCGTGCGTGGCACGATCGGCGCAGTTAACTTCATCATGACCGATAACTCTTATTCGGAGCCATCTATCACGATGAATCAAGTTTTCGGTGAAAGCGCTTCTAACCCAATCAGCTTCAAGCCTGCTGTTGGAATTTCACCAGTCGTCACCTTCAACACTGCCGGCTCAAGTACCTGGGGTATTCGCCTGAACAGTGCGAAGTACTTTACCTTTGACGGATCAAATACCGTTGGTGGCACTTCGCGCAATACAACATGGCAACTTGCCAATGCGATTGGAACAGCCGTATTCTATCTTGCGGATTCACTTGGTAATAACGGCTCGGATAACTTCACGGTGAAGAACGCTCGCATTGTTGGCGGAAGCACTGCTGCAAATAGCTACGGCGTCTTCCTCGGTGGTACTTCACTCGCAAGTGCGACAGCAGGAAAGAACGTTGCAGCGACTATTCAGAACAACGAGATTCGTAACGCAGGTATCGGTATCTACGCAAACGGTAACGGTGCCAGTGCGAACACAGGTCATGTCTACACGCAGAATCAGATCGGACCGCTCGTAGGAGATAACACACTCCGTATCGGTCTTGCAGGTATTCGTACCGCGAACAGCGTTGGTACAACGATGTCGCTCAATGAGATCACCGGTGTCTTCTCGAGCACTGGCTCGGTCACCGGTATCGACCTACTTCCGGGATCGACGACAAGCACGATCACACGGAACAAGATTCATGATCTACAGTCGAAGTCCGGTGGACGCGCTGTCGCGATCATGGCCAATGGTGGTGCATCCGCCGCTACCGTGATGACGAACAATATGATCTGGGCAGTAATATCTGCAATGAATAACGCCACGAACGCTGGTGCAAACGCAGGTATCTATCTCGGATCGACTTCGGCTTCGCAGATCGGCTTCAACTCGATCTTGCTGGTTGGTAATCGTGATACTTCGGGTCTCGGTGCCGCAACAGCTTCGAGTGCTGGAATCTATATCTCTTCATCCGCAGCATCGATAACGATGAAGGATAACATTATTGTCAACAGACAGACCGAACCAACGAACGGTGCTAAGAGCTACGCGTATGTGATGGAGTCGCTTGCTTCACTCGCGGCTTCGGATTTCAACGATCTCTACGCTACCGGTACGCAAGGCAAACTTGCTTCGGTTGGCGGAACAGATTATCTGAAGATCACGACGCTTCGTCCAGCACTTGGTGGTACGAACGAGGGTAGCTCCTTCGCAGGAGATGCTCCATTCATCAGCAACACAGATCTGCACATCAACCCACTCACACCAAGTCGTGTTGAGTCCGGAGGTACACCGTACCTCGGAGTCGCTATCGACATCGACAACAACCTTCGCAATATTGCCACGCCGGATCTCGGTGCGAACGAAGGAAACTTCTTGAAGGCAGTGGATGTGGTTGCAGTTAGTATCGACAATCCGATATTCGGCGCGGTCTATCGTCCGTTCGGAAAAACAACGGCTCCGCTTGTGACCTTCCGCAATGGTGCATCCGGTACCGGCACCAACATTCCGGTAACGCTTGTCACGTACGATTCTGCTACCTCAACCGCCACGTATTCGAATCGTACGATCCTGACTCTCGGACCGGGTGCCTCGACGCAAGTCACCTTTGACTCGTTGATCTTACCGGATATCGGTTCGTATGGTCTTACAGCCTATTCGAATTACATCTTCGATGTAGATAACTCGAATGACACGACGGCCACAATTGTCGTCAAGGTCTGTGCGCCACTGATGGGTAACTACTTCGTTGGTGTGGGTAGAGACTTCCCGAATCTGACCACTGCAATGAAGACGATCTCCGATTGCGGTATTCAGAATATGACGAACTTCATTCTCACGGACGCAGCCTATTTAGAGCCTGCACCAATCCGATTGGGTAATGTGAGCGGACTGAATTCAGCGAACCGCTTGACCTTCAAGCCTGCTGCGGGTGTTCGTCCGGTAACGACGATCATTTCCGGCGCAACGAATTACGGTATCCTTGTCGATAGTCTCAACTGGGTTATCTTCGATGGATCGAATGCAAGCAATGGTTCGACTCGCGATTGGACGATCAAGATGAGTGGTGCGAACGCTGCAGGAAGCGTGATCAGTCTGCTGGATGGTTCGTTCGATTCGATCAAGAATATTAACGTGATCAACCTCGCAATGACCGCTGGTACAGGCATCACGGTTCAGGCAACGCGTACGAAGATGGCACGCACAGTGTTCTTCAACAACGATATTCGCAACGCGGGTACCGGAATGTTGCTCTTGAACTCTGCAACTGTCGTCGATAGCGCGCTCCTGATCAACAATAACTTCATCACTCGCTTTGGTACTTCGGGTATCAATGTTGGTGACTGGACGAGAAACCTAACGATTGCAAACAACATCCTGCGTGAAGATACCACAAGCGCCGCTTTGACGCTAACGGGTATTGCACTTGCAGGCTCAAGCACGACGGACGCCGCAATCACTTCCAACTTCGTTGGAAATCTTGATGCGACGACTGCAAATGCAAACGTGATCGGTATCTCACTTAGCAATGCGAACCCGACTACGACATTCCTTCGTAACAACATGCTTCCACTTGGACGCTCGGCCTCATTGCCAAGTGCATCGATCACGGGTCTCTTGATCAGCTCGGGAGTCACAGCATCGGCAATCGGTAACTCGATCGCTATCGGTGGTGTGGGCGTAACGGCAGGAACAAGCGCTGCGATCTCAGTGGATAATACCGGCAATCTGATGTTGGTCAACAACATCGCGGTGAACACTCGTACAAATGTGCTCGGAGCGCTCGGCTCGCACTATGCAGCCTTCGTATTGCGCACTCCGGTGGGTAGCTTCACTTCGGATTTCAATGACTACGCTGTCGCAGGTGTCGGAACAGTGCTCGGCAGCTATAGCGGAACGCCGGTCTCGACGCTCCCGATGTGGCGTATGGTCACAAACGGATCGACCTTCGGTATGCAGGATAACAACAGTTTCTCGGAGCTTCCGAGCTTCCTCGGGGCTTCGGATCTGCATATCAATCCTGCGGTCGTTACTCGTATCGAGTCCGGCGGTAAGAGTGGTGCTTCGACTGGAACGGATTATGACGGTGATGTCCGTGCATTTAAGTCGGATGTTGGTGCGGATGAATTCATCGGAATTCGCGGCGGACGTTTGGCAGGCAATTACACCATTGGTGGTGCACTCTCGCAATTCGCTTCGTTGCGTAATGCTATCAACGCTTTGAATACTCAGGGTGTCGATGGACCGGTAGACTTCTTCTTGCTCAACGGTCAGGAGACATACTTCACGCCGTTGCGTATCGTTGCTGCTGACGGAGTAGGCCCAACCAATCCGGTTCGTTTCCATGCTGCGATCGGTGGCTTCTCAACGATCATTGGTGCAGCAGTCTCGCCAAGCAATCTTGGTTATGTCATCGCATTCGATTCGGCTGCGCATGATATTAGCTTTGATGGTGATAATGGCCAGAACAGCGGACGTCGCAACATGCGCGTCTTTAACAACACGCCAGGCTTTGCCAACAGCGCATTCCTGATCACGAACGGTGCGACAAATATTAATCTGAATAATCTTCAGGCGAATACACTCGATGTGAATCGTAACATCATGCCGAGTGCTGCGCATTTGAATGGTTCGAATCCGACAATCAGTGCTGTCACAGATGGAGGCTTTGGTGTTATCACGCTTGCCGGCGGACTCTATGGCGGCGATGTGAAGAACGTCAAGATCGTCAACGATTCTATCTGGAATGGTTGGAGCGGCGTCTATTCGACGGGCTTCTCAGCCGGTGTATCACGTGTTAGAAACTTGCTTGTGCAGAAATCCAGCATTCAGGATTTCTATTCGAGCGGTATCTTCTTAGGATCGTTCACGCAGTTCAGCACTGCCGATCAGAATCACGTATCGACGATGCTCTTGCCTGGCGGTGACGCTACGGTTCGTGGAATTCGTGTCAGTTCGAATGATGCCGATACCGGCAACGTCGCTTCGGCCAATTGGGTCATCGATGTTCGTTCGACCGGATCTTCGAATACAACAGGTATCGAGGTCACTGATGGTGTGAGGCCGTTCATCTATAACAACTTCATCTCCTTGCGTGATTACACGACGGGTTCGGTTCGCGGTATCGACGAGGCTTCGGCTGCTGTCGGTGGTACGCCAACGAATGCGAGAATGTTCTTCAACTCCATCAACTTGTATGGTGATAAGAACAATATTTCGCCGAACGATTACGCGCTCGCAATCTTGAACGCAGATGGTATTTCGAACGGTGATAGTTCGATAAACAATATCTTCTCGCTCCAAAGAGCGTCCGGTGGTGGTAACCAATCGTATGCACTCGGACTCTCTGCCGCTAATGAACTGGACGTTTCGAACTACAATGCCTTCTGGACGCCGACGGGTAATGCCGCAGCGATCTTGGGTGGTGTCGCGTTCCCAACGTTGAATTCGTTGCGCGTTATTCCTTCGTGGTCACCACGTGATGCGAACAGCATCGTTGGCGATCCGAAGTTCAAGAGCAATACGGATCTCCATCTCGCGAACTACAACAGCGAAATGTTCAACAAGGGCTTGTATCTCACTGTGGTGCCGACGGATATCGACTTGCAGGGCCGCGATCCATTCCCAAAGACGGAGATCGGTGCAGATGAGAACGGTTACTTCGGCACACTGCCGGTGGACATTCTCGATCTGAGTGCTCGTGGTGCTGAAGGCAAGATCACTGTCGATTGGCAGACGATCAACGAGAAGGATATCTTTGGTTATGCATTGTTGCGTTCAAAGGGCGATGACAGTCATTTCGAAGAGCTCATCTCTGCATTCACGGATAAGTCGCTCGACGCAAAGGGCACTAACGGCAACGGAGCGAACTATGCATACAATGATGTGCAAGTTGAGAATGGAATCGGCTACTTCTACAAGCTGATCTCGATAGATAATGATGGCTCACGACACGAAGATGCCAAGATCGCATACGCGATCCCACGCGCTGCTTCGAGCTTCGCGATCCTCGGCAACTATCCGAATCCGTTCTCGCTAAGTTCGAGCAACCGTATCTCGACTACGATCAGCTACACTGTCGCAATCTCGTCAGATGTCAAGATCGTGATCGCAGATGTCTCCGGACGCATCGTACGCACATTGGTGAATGAGCAAGGTGCAAAACCAGGCACGTATGGACAAGAGTGGGATGCTCGCGACAACGATGGTAACATCGTACCGAGCGGCACCTACTTCTCGATCATGACTGCCAAGGGCGATGCACTTCCGCAGGGCTTCACAGCAACGCAGAAGATCGTGCTGACGAAGTAAGACTATGAGATAGTAATTATCTCAATCAATTAGAAACAGAACGGGCTCCCAATTTGGGAGCCCGTTCTAATTTTATGTTAAAAGGTATTGGCTGAAAGTCGGAGTTATTAGTTAAGTCCGAGTCGGGCAAAGATTTCATCAATGTGCTTCGTTGCCGCCGTTGGGTCGAAGGCATGATCGAGTTGCTCGGCGCTTAAACGTCCTGCGATGTCGGGGTCCTTTTCGAGCAAACCTCGAAAGGTGATCTCTGGCTTATTGCCTGCAGCAGCAAGCTCCCAAACTTGCATAGCGTTGCGCTGCACGATCTTGTATGAGTCCTCGCGGGTTAGACCGCTTTTGGTCAAGAGCAATAGGACGGGTTGTGAGAAGACGAGGCCGCGAGTCAAATTCAGATTGCGTGCCATGGCTTCAGGATAGACGAACATCTTGTCGATCGTCTTGGTCATCAGCGAAAGCATATAGTCCAGAATTATTGTCGCGTCCGGACCGATGATGCGCTCGGTGGAAGAGTGACTAATATCACGCTCGTGCCAGAGTGCGACATTCTCCATTGCTGTCGCGGCGTATCCACGTAGCAACCTGGCAAGGCCGGTCACGCGCTCAAGGGTGATCGGGTTGCGTTTGTGAGGCATCGCGCTGGAGCCCTTCTGGCCCTTTGCAAAATACTCTTCGACTTCCCGCACCTCTGTGCGCTGCAAGTGTCGCAATTCGACCGCAATGCGCTCCAAACTGCTTCCTACGAGTGCGATAGAGGTGAAATACTCAGCATGACGGTCGCGCTGGACGATCTGTGTCGAGATCGGGTCGGGTTCTAGGCCCATATGCTTGCAGACATACTCCTCGACACTTGGATCGAGATGCTCATACGTCCCGACAGCCCCCGATATTTTTCCAACCGAGATAGTCTGGACACCGCTTGCCAGCCGAGCGCGACAGCGCTTCATTTCCTCGTAGAGGACCGCGAGCTTGAGTCCGAATGTTGTGGGCTCGGCGTGGATTCCGTGTGTGCGGCCGATGATCGGAGTGTTCTTGAATTCTTTTGCGCGCTTGCCGAGTGCCTCGATGAGTTTGTCAACGCCCTGGAGCAATAGATGCCCGGCTTGCATACATTGTACTGAGAAGGCGGTATCCACTACGTCGCTAGAGGTCATTCCCAAATGTACAAATCGCGACTCCGGGCCAATATGCTCGGCGAGGTTTGTCAGGAATGCGATCACGTCATGGTGCGTCTCGGCCTCGATCTCTTCGATACGTTCGACGCTGAACTTTGCCCGCTCGCGAATCTGCTGTGTGACTCCGGCGGGGACGATTCCGAGTTGCTCTTGCTTTTCGGTAGCAAGAATCTCGATCTTGAGCCAGATATCATAGCGATTGTGGTCGGTCCAGATGGCGCCCATTTCTGGGCGAGTGTAACGTGCGATCATTCGATAGTGCGAGTTTTTGTGTTAGGCCAATATCTTGGTGTGGCCATTTGGTAGTGAAAACCCAGAACAAAACTAAGTGCAGGTTTAGTGGCAAAGGGAATGAAAATGCACGAATCCAAACTTAGAAAACCTAACTAGGCAGCAGCGGACACAAATTCCGGTATTTTTGAAGCAATGAAAGAACACGTGAATGACTCCGAGTTGATGCAAAAGGCACTCGAGCTGGCGAATACCGGCAAGGGATGGGTGAGCCCGAATCCGTTGGTCGGTTGCGTGATTACGGATGCCGAGGGGAAGATCATCGGCCAAGGGGCACACTTGGAGTTCGGTGGCAATCATGCGGAAGTGAATGCGATACTCGATGCCGAATCACGAGGCCATTCCGTGCAAAGGGCGACTGTGTATGTCACGCTCGAGCCCTGCTCGCACTTCGGAAAAACTCCTCCCTGTGCTGATCACTTAGTAGAAAAGCGAATCGGCCGTTGCGTGGTTGCGATGCTAGACCCCAATCCGAACGTTAGCGGCAAAGGTATTGAAAGACTCTTGGCAAATGGAGTCAA
>JBDTCS010000133.1:0-10036 GCA_039923455.1 Kapaibacterium sp. (SeqCode)
TTGCCCGTAAGATTGATCGTCGCCCAAAGGAAATTACTATAGGAGTGTCCCATGCTTCCGAAAGCGACCGTGTAGGAGCGATCATAATTCACGAGAATATCGCGATAAGGTCCAACAACAGAATCAAATTGCAATCCAAGACTATTCTGTTGTGTGCCTTTGTCGACAAAGACTGCAAAACCGGTATCGATCGGAACAGAATTATAGTGTACCGTGAAGATCACAAATCCTACACCGACCAACGAAGTGCCATCATAGGTGGATGTGACAAATGCAGAATCATCAAAGTTTGGCAGTGGAAGCTGTGCCGTTTCTGTGCCACGGTGTGCTGTGATCCATTTCTGGTGCATGACGGATACCGCGAACGCAGAGCCGGTAACAAATCGGTTAACATACAGTGGTACCGTTATGCTATCGAGCGTAGGATGATCGAGTGAACTGCTAAATCTCTCAGCATACCCAAAGCGCTCATACGTCTCTCCGTTTGAGACAAAAGTCTGGTCAGTCAAGATGTTCAAAGTGTGGGTGGGATAACTCGCTGCAAAATAATGCAAACCTTCACTGCCACCAAGCTTGCTCGGAACCTTGGTGCTATGAGCGGCTGGTCGAACAGTGATGCTCGACGCAGGCCCGGATTTCGAGTAGGACGGAATACTCTGAAAAAATGGTGAAGTACTCTGCGCACGCGTTAGGCCCACCAAACTCAGGACAAGTGCGAATACGAAAAGTCCCAGGCGGTACCGTGATGGAATAGTAGATGTATTTATCATTGGCATCATGTGAAGATTTTTTTGACCAGCCTTATTGTGACAAATTCAAACGAAAGAGTGTCTTTAATTATGCGGGGTCATCGCTTACTTGGCTGACTTGAATACAAACGAAGCGACCGTCAATAACTACTAATGAACTACTAAAGGTAAAAATAGATATATGAGTTCGTCAGATGGCATAATCCAGATCAATCTAAATCCTGAAGGTCTTGGTCAACGTTCCGATGATACTATTGCCGACGAGAGCAGGAGGGCCTTCCTAAAAAAAATCGGGGCGGTTCTTGGAGGTGTCACATTGATTGGTGGCGTTGCGCCATTCCTTGCAAGTTGCGGTTCGAGTAGCAATCCAACCAGTTTGGGGACACCGAATACCAAGCCGCAAATCATCGTAGATGTTAAGTCATTGACAGGAAACAATCAAGTGCTCGTCGCTTCAGAGAATGGACCCGATGGCGCGAATGTCGCGGTTGTGCGTCAATCAACGGGGGTTTATATTTCACTTTCCATGATGTGCACTCATGCAGGTTGCGAATTGAATCCTCCAAGCGGGGGCCTCATGCACTGCGATTGTCACAGTTCCGATTTTGACTTATCAGGAAAAGTGATTGACGGTCCTGCTCGCTTGCCCCTCTCCAGATACCCGACAACCTTTGATGCAACCTCGAACACAGTGGTAGTGAAATTCAAATAGGCACAATTGCGAGCTAAAGGGCCAGAATTCCTCGGTTCATTCTGTCAAATGGCCTGACGAAGCTGTCGCCGGCGGATCCCGACACATCGCGGTGCGCTTTCGACCGCACCCGAACACTCGGGCAGATTGCTAACCACCCCAAAATTTGAACCAACTGAGCGCGTGAGGCGTTTCTCGTGGGATGTTTTCCAGGGGTCGAGTATACCGCTTTAGGTGAATTCTGCTCTAGCTTGGTGATAAGATTCTGTCGCCAATGCGAAACTTCTTCGGAGCATTGCGGTCTAATCAATGCATTGCGGCACCGATCACTCGGCTGCTCAATGCCAGATCGTGTTTTGGGAAAGCTTGTTCGGGGAGAATAGGTACTGCCGGGGATTCTTGTGCCTGTGGATACTTACCGGATGGTCTTACCTTTTCTCGTGACCTCTCCAGAATATTATACGTGCATTGTTGTACCATTTTGCCATCTATTTGATTGATGAGAGATATTCGATCTTTGGCGCCAACGAGGCGATTTTCTATCCTATCGGCTTTTGTACTCCTCGGAAGTCTCGTTGCCTTTACAGTCTACGCTGCGATTACCGGTAGCTCATTCTTTTCCAAAACCAAGCCGGTTAGCAGCCGCACCAAAAGTGCAGTCATAAAAGGCGGCGACGAGAAGGGTACTTGGGTTATCAAAACATCTTTCGGTAATATCGGACTTTCCGAGTTCGAGCAAGCCTATCGCCGCATGAACGATAAGTATGCGTACGCGACTACCCTCGACTCCCTCAAAGATTTTCTAAATGTGTATGCAGATTACCGTCTGAAGCTCGAGGATGCTCAGCGCGAAGGACTCGACAAAGACCCGAAAATCTTGAACGAGATCAAAGGGTATCGAGATATGCTCGCCGGCCCGTATCTCTTGGATAAAGAGGTAACCGAGCCAGCCATCAAAGAACTTTATCGCCGCCGACAATTCGAAGTCCACGCAGGCCATTTCCTCGCGGCGATTCACAATCCGCTCGATCCTGCCGACACGCTTCGTGCATATAAAAAAGCGATGGAGGCCTTACATCGTTTGCAAAACGGCGAGTCTATGACACTCGTAGTTATGAATCCAGCAAACCGTGCGCTATTGGCCGACAGGAATCCTGATATTCTTAGACATCCAATTCAACACCCAGCCGGTGACACCACACCAGTATGGGAAGGTTCAGATGATAAAGGTAGTGCGAAGGGTGGTGGAGATCTTGGTTTCTTCACCGGTGGTATGACGGTTCGTCCGTTTGAGGATGCAGTTTATGCATTGAAGCCGGGTGAGATTACTCAGTATCCTGTCCGTACACGTTTTGGGTATCATATCATTCAGCTTTATGAAATCATCCCGCGCATCGGCGGAGTGAAGGTGCATCATATTCTCGTCCAAATGGCGCCTGAGACAGAGGACACCTCGAAGTATTGGCACAAGATCGACAGCCTGTATCAGGCCATCCAGCACGGCGCAAACTTTGAGCAAGTTGCTCGCGAATCGAGTGAAGACCCAAAGACATCGAAAGAGGGCGGCGACATGGGCTACATAAACCGTGAAGATCATCGCGCGGAGCTTTCGTTTGATCATGCAGCATACTCGCTCAAAGATGGTGAGGTCTCCGGTATTATTCGTACGAGCTTTGGCTACCACATCATCAAGCGTGTTGGGACTATTCCTGCGAAGACCTACGACGAAGAGAAAGATCTGCTGAAGCAAATGTACAAGCGCTACTATTTCAACGAAGATCGTGAGAAGCGCCTTACGCTCCTCAAAGCGAAATACAACTTCAAGTTTGATTCATCCGCTGTCACCTATTTTCTATCGAAGCTCGATAGCTCACGGACCTCGCTTGATTCGAGTTGGTCGAAAAAGTTGACACCAGCTGACAAAGGACACGTCATCTTTCACTTGAACGGCGAAGGTTGGACGGTCGGCGCACTCGTTGATTCGCTGAATGCGCAACCCGGATACGCACTTGCTCGTAATACACTCTATGAGCTCATTAACAAAACGATCGAAGATCGTACACTTGAAATTGCTTCGCGCGACGTCAGCAAAGCATATCCGGAGTTTGATCAGATCATGAAGGACTATCGCAACGGTATCATTCTGTTTGAACTTGAGAATAAGCGGGTATGGAGCAAGGTCGTGCCGGATAGTGCAAAGGAGATGAGCTATTATCTAGAGCACAAAGCGAAGTTCTTATGGCCGGAGCGTATTGATCTTTCTGAGATATTTATCGTTTCCGATTCGCTGGCTCGTCAGATCTACCAACGCATTCTTGCGGGTGAGAATTTTGATTCGCTTGCGAAGAAATACACCGAGCGTCCGGGATACAAAGAGAAGGCGGGTCACTGGGGCATTCTCCAAAAAGATGAGAATGAACTGGCTCGTCGCGCATTCGGATTCGTCGTCGATGAAGTTAAAGAGCCATTTAGTTTCCAGGGCGGGTATTCGATCGTACGATTGAATCGTCGTGATCCTATCCATCCAAAGACATTCGAAGAAGCGAGACAGGAAGTCGCGAGCCAATATCAAGATGATAGAGCAAGCCAGCTTCGAGCCGAATGGGTTACTGCACTGCGCAAAAAGTACAAGCGTCAGTTGAACACGACGCTCATCACGCAGCAATGGGAGAAGAACCACCCTGCGACCGTAGGCACCGCTACACCGGGTTCCAGTGTTACTCCGGAAGGGAAGACCAATTGAGCGCAATGATGCCGCTAGAGGCAAATTCGAAGCGACAAGAAACTTCAGAGGATGCCGGGCGTAGCAGAGCATAGATAGTCGAGAGAACGAAGCACCTTCTATTATCTACAATGGAAATTGCTTCGTTCTTTTTTGTTGGAATATTTTAGCGGTAAGGTAAGCAGATTTTTTTAGGTAACGAGATTTTGATCGAACGACACGTGCGCACAAATTCAATCGTAGTGACGAAGCAAGAAAGGCGATTTGTATCTCCATTGCTGCTGGCGGTGCTTACTGCAGCCGTTTTCAGTTGCGGATTAGCTGCAACAAGTGCAAGTGCGCAGATCAAGACGCTCCGAGAAGGTGATAAGGTAGATGCTGTGGTTGCGGTTGTGGGTAGATACCCGATCTATAAATCTTCGATTGACGGCAAGATCCAGATCTTTCTCATGCAGAGAAACGCAACACACATCTCCGACGACACACTCAAACAATTGCGCAAGCAATTGCTTGACGCAGAGATCGATGAAAAAGTGATGCTGGCAAAGGCTGATCAGGATTCGATTAATGTCACCGAAGCGGAAGTCGATGATCGCATGGAGCAGCAGATTCGGTTGTACGTACGTCAGCTTGGCTCGGAAGCAAACGTCGAAAAGCAATTCGGTAGGTCGGTCGCAGAACTGAAGTCAAGCCCTGAGCTTCGTCAGCGTGCACGTGAGAGCTTGATGATCGAGCAAGAGCGCTATCGATCGATTCCCGCTAGCACGAGTATTTCTCGACACGACGTCGAAGAGTTCTATCATTTATATAAAGATAGTCTCCCATCGATATCTGCTGAAGTGGATCTCTCGACGATCATGAAGTTCGTCAAGCCGCAGCCGAACCAAAAAGATCGTTCGAAGAAATTCGCTCTGAGTCTTCTTGATTCACTGCAAAACGGAGTTGACTTTGCAACCCTCGCCCGTAGATACTCGCAGCATTCCACCGCGAAGAATGGTGGCGATCTCGGTGATTTCTATCCTCGCGGCACGTTCCTTCCTGAGTTCGAGGAGGCCGCGTTCAAACTGAAGCCGAATGAAGTGAGCAAAGTAATCGAAACCGATCAAGGATTTCATATTATCAAATTGATCGAACGTCGCGGTGAGGAGATTCACGTTGCGCAGATTCTAATCAAGCCAAACGCAAACAGCGCCGACGAAGAAGTTGCACGTAACGAACTCTTAGCGCTCAAGGCCCGTGCGGAAAAAGGCGAAGATTTTGGTAAACTTGCGACCGAATCTTCCGATGATCCTGAGACGAAAGCGACCGGCGGAATGCTCGGGAGACTGCGTGTCGAAGATCTGGCACCGGAACAGCGCGAGGTCGTGGATTCATTGAAGGCCGGAGAGATATCACGACCGCTCCACATTGCACTTTCGAAAACGCTCACAGGTTATCAGATCGTCAGGCTGAATGCTCGAATTCCACCACATCCGGTTTCGCTTACACAAGATTATCGCGAGATCGAAGCGACCGCGATGCAGTGGAAGCAGAATCGTGATTTGCAAAAGTTTATCGCCGATGCACGGGCTACTGTCTATATTCAGTCGGGAGATATCGAATCGTTCTATTAGTTGTTGCTAATTAGTTAGTAGTTGCTTATTAGTTAGTAGTTGCTTATTAGTTAGTAGTTGCTAATTAGTTAGTAGTTGCTAATTAGTTAGTAGTTGCTAATTAGTTAGTTGTTGCTAGGATTGAAGTAGGCCGACTACATTCGTGATACCATGATCACGCCGGAATGTAGCCGTTGTGCTTTTCACCAGAATAGTTTGCTACCACAGCATGATGGATCACTCAGCCGAACTTGAGCGCGTTGCTATCATTCCCTTTGTTGAGTACAATCTCGATAATGGGTTGCACGTTGTACTTGCTGAAAGCCATAGCTCGCCGATCGTTGCTGTCAATCTGTGGTATCACGTCGGATCAAAAGATGAAGACCCTACTCGCACAGGCTTTGCGCACCTCTTCGAGCACATGATGTTCCAAGGCTCGGATAACATTAAGAAGACCGAGCACTTCAAGTATGTTCAGAGCGCGGGTGGAAACCTGAATGCGACCACGAGCCAAGATCGGACTAATTATTTTGAGATACTGCCTTCGACACAACTCGAACTTGCACTTTGGCTGGAGAGCGATCGAATGCTCGCCTTAGCAGTGACCGAAGAAAATTTTGAGAATCAACGTGCGGTTGTGACAGAAGAGCGTCGTCAACGCTACGACAATCAACCCTACGGCCTCGTCTACGAAGCCCTGTTGGAGCGTGTGTTCACTACGAGCGGATATCATTGGTCCACCATTGGATCAATGCAGCAACTTGCCGAGAGCACACTTCCGGAGATTCGCGCATTCCACACGAAGTTCTATCAGCCCAACAATGCCTCGCTTGCACTCGTCGGCGATTTTCAGCCGGAGCAAGCCCGCCCTTTGATCGAAAAATACTTTGGCTCAATAGTGAGTGGAGGAGAGATCGTAAGGAAAGCGCAGCATATCGAGCCGATTGCTGGGCAGATCCGACACACGATGTACGACCAGGTACCGCTTCCGGCAGTCTATCTGGCTTTTCAGGGTTCAAGAGCTTTTTCCCGTTCGGAACAAATACTTGATATCGTTTCTCGCATACTCGCGAGTGGCAGATCGAGTAGAATGTACACATCACTTGTGTACCAGAATAAGATTGCTAAAGAGGTCTCGACGTTCAATATCGCTGGCGAACTCACCGGTATGCTCGGTATTAGTTCGACGGTACAGATTGGTGTTGACCCTGCAATAGTAGAAGCGGCACTTTGGCACGAAATCGAATTATTGCTCGAGGAGGGGATCACCGAAACCGAGCTACAAAAAGCGAAGAACAAGCTTGAGGCCTCGCACGTCCGCTCGTTGATGCACCTGAGTTCGCGAGCAGATCAACTACAGCAAGCTTACACCTACACGGGCCGGACCGAGCGTGCGAACGAGATAATGGAAGAATTGCTTTCGCTGACTCTCGAGGAGGTTCTCGAGGGAGCTCGAGCGATTCTACGGAAGGACGCCTGCGTGGTTATCCATGTACTTCCGAAGACCGAGTCCGCAGGGGCCACGGAGGCTACGTAGAAAGGTTTTGTTACTTACCAAAGCCTGCCGGACATCTTCACGAAATAAGAACTTCCCCCACTTGTTCCTCGTTGAAAGATGACTTGAAGCATAGTATTCGTAGAAAATTAAACAATTTGTGATACATAATCAGATCTCGTCGTCGACAGATTCTACTTCACTTAACCCAGGATTTATTGCGTTCACCGAGTTCAAACTTTCGAACGGTCTGCGCGTGATACTCCATGAAGATCACAAAGCTCCGTTGGTCTGTTTGAATATCGCCTATCATGTCGGCTCGAAGAACGAATCGGAAGATCGGATGGGCTTTGCACATCTCTTCGAGCATCTGCTTTTTGATGGATCGAAAAATGTGCCACGCGGAATGTTCGATGTTTTCATCACACAAGCCGGAGGCCATGATAACGCGTACACCACGGAAGACAAAACAAATTACTACGAGGTGCTTCCTTCCCATCAACTCGGTCTCGGGTTTTGGCTCGAGAGCGATCGCATGTTGGAGTTTGGTGTCAGTGAGATCAGCCTTGTAACGCAAAAGAATGTTGTAAAAGAAGAGAAGCGTGAGCGGTATGATAACACTCCGTATGGGTCGCTTACGATTCGAATGAATCGACTGGCTTATACGAAATTCCCCTATTGGTGGTCGGTCATCGGAGATATGGAAACGATCGACGCCGCTACACTCGTTGACGTGAAAGAGTTTTTCGAAACCTATTACGTTCCGGATAACGCAGTGCTGGTGCTCACCGGAGATTTTGATTCGAAAATCATCGAGGGTGAGATTGAAAAATATTTCGGTGCGATTCCCAGCGGTACAGGAAAGCAGAATCGGCCGATGTACGACGAGCCTGTACAGACCGAAGAACGACGCGTGATTGTGAGTGATGAACCTGTACCGCTCTCCGGTGTTTTCTATGCCTATAAAACACCAGCGGAAGGAACACCGGATTTTATTGCGCTCGACTTACTCACGGATGTCCTCTCAACCGGTCGCAGCTCGCGGCTCTATAAGAAGCTTGTCTATGAATTGCAGATCGCATCCGAAGTCTCCGCATACGTCGATTCGCGTGAGATGCCGGGCCTGACCTATATTTATGCGATCGCTGCGAACCCGGAGCAAGAGCCCAAGTCACTCGAAGACGCTATCGAGGAAGTGATCGCAAAGGTAATTCGCGATGGAGTATTGCCGGAGGAATTAGAGAAGTCGATGAATAAGACCGAGGCCCGACTCGTCGCGAGCCGCGTAACCGTGCAAGGCAAGGCCGATCAGCTTGCACATGCTGCAATCTTTTACGGCGATGCAAATCGTGCGAACACACTGATCGATGAGTATCGTAGAGTCACCACCGAAGATCTCCGGCGTGCCGCAGAGAAGTATCTTGTGCCGACAAATCGTAGTACTATCATTTATCTGGCCGATGCGGATATCGCTTCTGCTGAGAACGATTCAAGCGAGGAAATTGGGGAGCCGGATAAATTTCCGAATGTAGAGCTCGCGAGTATCTAAGCAAAACATAAGTTTACGTTTAGCCAAAGTGTTACACGAATTTTCAAATCAATTTTTTCGTAATGTCTGCTGAACATTCTATCGGTGTGCTGGATAGATCCAAGCCACCAATGCCTTCACCGAACCCGCAGGTAGCATTTCCTAAGTTTCAGGAGCATCGGCTTTCGAACGGATTGCGCGTGTTCATCGTAGAAAACCACGAACAACCGATCGCAAGTGTCGCGCTCTATGTCAAGGGCGGCTCGATTCTCGAACCGATCGAGGGACTGGCGAGCATCTCTGCAGATTTACTTACGAAAGGCACGACCTCCCGCACGGCAACTGAGATTGCCGAGCAGATCGACTTCGTCGGTGGCTCGCTGCATGCAAGTTCGTCCTGGGATTCCATCGCTGTTTCTGTTGGAGTGCTCTCGAAGTTTTTGCCTATCGGAATGGAACTGCTCGCCGATATTGCATTGCATCCAACATTCCCGGACGAAGAACTTGATCGCGTAAAGCTGCAACGCGTTGCAGGGCTCAAGCAAGCGAAGGCTGATGCGAGCTTTCTTGCGGATTCCATATTTACCAAACTTGTTTTTCCTGATCATCCCTACGGCAAACAAGCAAGCGGGACGGAGGAAACCGTTGTCCATATTACGAAAGCCGACGTAGAACATTTTCATAAACGGACCTTCGGACCGGCGAGTGGATTCATAATCGCCGCAGGTGATATCGAACCAAAAGATTTTCTCGTTACGCTCGAAGGTACATTCGGTGTCTGGGAAAATCATGTTGCGCCAGTCATGCATTTTCCTGCACAGCGCTTGCAGAGCGGAATGAAAGTTGCGCTGGTCGAGAAAGAGGGTGCAGTTCAATCGGCGATCCGCGTCGGACATCTTGGTATTGCCCGGAGCAGCGAAGACTACGTGAGCCTGCATATATTGAACATGCTCTTGGGTGGGTATTTCAATTCTCGCATCAATTTAAACCTGCGCGAGAAACATGGCTTCACCTATGGGGCACGCAGTTATTTTGATACACGCATCGAGCCGGGTCCATTTGTAATCTCGACCGAAGTCTCGACGAGTGTTACGATGCGATCGGTCGAGGAGATACTATCCGAAGTAAGACGAATCTGCTTGGATGAAATTTCGGAAGAAGAGCTCGACATGGTCAAAAAATATGTAGTCGGAAGCTTTCCGCTTTCGATTGAGACTCCGCAGCAAGTTGCGTCTCGCGTTGCGACGATCGTGTTGTAT
>JBDTCS010000134.1:0-5080 GCA_039923455.1 Kapaibacterium sp. (SeqCode)
TATCTTTCGGATGCGCTCGTTTCGATTCGTAAATTTCCCGGCGTGTTCTTGATCAGTGTGGTGAAGAGTTTTTTCTTTTATATCCGTTGCCCGAGTGAGTTCTATATGCTTGCCGGCAACGTGAATAAGATCGGGCTCTACGAGACACTCTACCGTCGAATCATCTACGGCGAGTTTACCGATCATCCGGACCCAAAGCTAAAATTGCAGGGCGATCCGGAGTATCAGCGCAAACTATTTTTCTCAACACCGTGGTTCACACTACTGGTCTTGCCTGCGTTGCTTATCTATTGCATTATGTTAGTCCGACGTATTTTGCGATCGAAGCTGTACGATAATCCTCGCTCAGTAGTGATCGTTTTCATCACAGTAAATCTACTCTATGTTACGTTGATTGCTAACGTGATGGAGATGGGGGAGAACAATCGGATTCGGTTCATGATGGATCCGTTTCTTGTCGTAATGCTCGCATTGATGGTGAAAGATATTCTCCGATATTTCCGTGAACGCAAGAGCAAGGCGAAACTTGCTAGCTAAGCACTCCAAAAAAAACCCGAGGACGCGTTCACGTGCTCGGGGATTGTCAAGTTCTAATGGCTTTCCGATCTCGAGCCAAGCGTTAGTGGGATGATAAGATTCACTTTGCCTCGGGTGATCTCTACCTGCACTACTTCCTCCGGTTTATGCTTCGAAAGTGCGTCCGTGTAATCATAAATATTCTTGATCTTCTGCCCAGCAAAACCGACGATAACATCGTCCTTCTTCAGCCCTGCTTTTTCAGCTGGTGAGTGTTCGGTAATGAAAGAGATCCGAACGCCCTCGCCCTCGTAACCATAATCAGGCACACCCCCAACCCAAACTCTCCAACTCTTTGCCTTCTTTGTTGTATCCTCCTTAGCCTGCGTGAAGGGAAGGGGATCGGTGGAGTTCGAAGTTTCGACTAATACTCGCGATACGAGTTCTAAGACTTTCACTTCGCCCGGATAGTTGATCTTTTCCTTTGTGTCGGTAGACCGATGATAATCAGGATGATACCCGGTAAAGAAAAAGAGTACGGGAATTTTATTCGTATAAAAATTGAGATGATCGCTTGGTCCGAGCCCTTCTTCTTTGAGATGCAAGTTGAATAATTTTGGCGTGTTCAGGTTGGTCATAAAGCTCCGCCACACCGGGGTGGAGCCGATACCTTCTACGATTAAACCACTATCAGCTTGCATGCGGCCGATCATATCCATGTTGATCATTGCACGTGTGCGATTCAAGGGAATAAGTGGATTGTCGGTGTAGTGCTTGCTGCCGAAGAGCCCTTCCTCTTCACCGGAAAAAAGAATGAAGACGGTCGAGCGTCGAAGCATTCTCGGATGCGCGCTGAAAAATTCTGCGAGCTCAAGCACCCCTGCAGTGCCGCTTGCATTGTCATCAGCGCCATAATGGATCGCATGCACCTTCGGGTCAAGCGCATACGGCCCGCCGAAACCGAGATGGTCATAGTGCGCACCGACTACAACCACTTCGTTCTTTAGCGTCGGATCCGAACCAGGTAAGAAACCCACAACGTTCGTGCTCTTAAAATGCACAACGGTACTCGTATCGAGGCGCTGCGCGAATGCAAAGTGTTGAAGATAACCATCGGTGTCGAGTGTTTGCAGGCCAAGGCGTTTGAACTCCGAAGCAATATAGCGTGCCGCCATCTCAGCCCCTCGTTCTCCGGAAAGTCTTCCTTCGAGTGAATCACTTGCAAGTATTGCAAGTCGTTCGGTCAGATCTTGCGCTGTGATGCCCGGCTTAGTCTTGACGGAACTTTGCGCATTCGCAAAATTTGGAAGCAAGCATCCAAGCCCAAGAACCGTCAGAAAAAATGGTCGTAGAATATGTCGGATCGAGGGCATCGGATTATGCATTCGAAAAAGTTAGTTCGTATGCGCAGCCTGAAAGTCCGCGAGATCTTTCAACAACTCGACGCTATGACTGCGTGGATCGACCTTCTGATATGATTTGATAATCTTGCCCTCCTTGGAAATCAGGAATGTCCAGCGGTGCGGATTGCGATCATCGACCGGCACGCCGTAGGCTTTGCAGATCGCGCCGTCGCCATCCACCAGCAGCGGAAAATTCAACTTCTCCTTTTCGGTGAATTGCTGATGCTTCTCTTGGCTATCCATGGATACACCAAGCACAACGGTATTCGCCGCAACGTATTTCGGAAGGTCATTCCGAAACTCACATGCCTCACGAGTGCAGCCACCCGTCATATCTTCGGGATAAAAATAGAGCACTACGTTCGACTTACCGATATAATCGGAAAGTGAGATCGTCTTGCCATCGGTTGCGATTGCCTTAAATTGTGGGGCGGTGTCGCCGGACTGAAGTGCGAATGCAGTTGTCATGATCAGCGATAATAGTAAAGTCTTCATCTTCGTATTACGAGTAGATTCAAATGAGATGCAAAAAAAACGTTATGCCACATCGTCGGCGTTAATAATACCTGCTGCAAGCAGGCGAGCAAACTTTGTCACATCGGCTCCTAATTTTTCGAGACGAGTTTTGTACTCAGGGTCGAGACCATCAGGTCCATAAAACACTCGCCCCGCGTGGCCGATCGAAACTTGATGTGGCACAACCCAAGCGCCAACGCTACGCATGATCGTCCGTAAATGATTGACGGAATTTGTCGCACCCATCGAACCACCGGCAACACCGATCACACCAACCATCTTATGCTCGAGCTCCGTTCGGCTGCATAGATCAAGCGCATTCTTTAACGCGCCGGTGAGGCTGTTATGATACTCCGGCGTACCGAGAATGATCCCTTGTGCTTCTGCGACACGAGCGCGAAACGCATGCACGCTGGCGGGATAGGAAGCATCATCTTCACGTGCATCGCACATCGGCAGGTCGAGGTCGACAAGATCCAGAAAATCAATTTCCGCTCCTGAAGCCTTCGCACCTTCGAGCGCAACACCAACCGCTGTTGCAGTAGCTGAACGCGACCGCATACTACCACAGATTCCAAGCACTCGTATTTGTGCCACAGCTTCCACCTTAGAGACTATTTGCAGTCGTTGGATAATCATAAAATCCGCGCCCCGTCTTCTTGCCGAGCAAATTCGCTTCGGTCATTTTCTGCTGAATCAAATGCGGGCGAAAACGCGGTTCCCCATAAAATTGTGCGTAGACCGATTCGGTCACAGCAAGATTCACATCAATGCCGATGAGATCCATAAGTTGAAACGGTCCCATCGACATTCCATTCGCTCGCCAGATGGAGTCGATCTGCTCCACATTCGCAATGCCATCATTCAGAATGCGAAACGATTCACCATAAAAATTTCTCGCCACACGGTTCACGATAAATCCGGGCGTGTCCTTCGCGAGTACCGGCGTTTTGCCGAGTTGCTTCACAAATCCTTCTGTACGGTACATCACTTCGTCACTCGTCTCTTGGCCGCGAATAACCTCGACGAGTTTCATGATATGCGCAGGATTGAAAAAATGCAATCCGAGCACGCGCTCCGGATGTTTGGTTGCGCTTGCTATTGCAGTGATCGAGAGGGAAGAGGTATTGCTTGCAAGAATGCAATCGTCACTGACAGCATTTGAAAGCTTTTTGAAGAGCTCTTGCTTCGTATCGAGTTTTTCAATCGCAGCCTCGATGATGAGGTCACACGTGTTCAGGTGATCGAAATGAATCGAGGTACGGATACGCAGCGCAGCCGCATTGGCATCGGCGATTGCAAGCTTACCTTTTTCCACCGACTTGTCCATCAACACACCGATGTTGCGATACGCGCGTTGCAGAAACTGCTCGGAGATATCGTGTAGCACAACATCATAACCTGCTAATGCAGCCGAGAGAGCAATGCCTGAGCCCATCGTACCTGCACCGATCACACCAATAGTTCTCATACGTTCCTTCATCCAACTAATATAAAAGCGGCGGTAGAGTAGTTGCTACCGCCGCTTTTAGTAAACTGCTGCTTAACCGCGCATGTGTGCTTCTTCCGGTATCTGATCCCAATCAGGAATCCATTCCGGAACCGTGAGCCCGTATTCGTCGCAAAGCTTTTTCACTTCCGCAGCGAAGGTATCGCGAACTTCTTGATTGTCGCGATGCTTGAGTCCAAGCTCCCGATAACGCTTGTTCTTCTTCGTACCAGGTTTGCCGAAGATATTCATCGTGCGAGGATACCACTTCTCGAGTGCTGCCTGAACAGTGGGCTTCGTCTCAGGAGTGCTCGCAAGCTTCTTCACCCAATACTCACCATGACCGACGTGCGTCATCTCTTCTTTGAAGATACGCTCGATCTCTCTCGACCACGGTCCGAAGGTCGAATGTTTCACATCCTCCAATTGATGTCCTGCACCGCGGTCCATCAAAAAGTTGAACATGATAAAATCTGTCCACGTATCGATAGGGTAGTAGAAAATATTAACGCGTTTATCGTCGGCAGCACGGTCGGAGCCAATGTCAGCACCTGTCTCGATACGAAGTGTATAATCATGCTCTCCGACGATTTGTCCGGTGTCGATACCGAGATCTTCGAGCAGACGATACATTGCGCGAGCGTGTCTAACTTCGTCGCGTGTGATATTCGAAACGATCAGCATCTCCTCGACGGTCGGAGCCTTTTGGATCCACGGCACGTATCCGAACGCACCGGCAAGCTCGGAATCTGCTTGCTGATTCATGAGATTAGTGAGGTGCGTGAAGTATTCATCGGACATATCGTTATGATCCTCGATCTTCTCGCCCTTGGCAATCTTTTCGTTCATGCGGCTAGTCCGTTCCTCGTTCGTGAGGAGCTCTTCTGACTTCGCGTTTACGGCCATCGGATGATATTTGGCCTTCTCGTTTGACATCGACATAGGTTATCTCTATCCTTTCAATGGAAAAATGCTCTCGAATTCGGTCTTTTTCCCGATCACCATGTAAACGGGTAGCCGGTCAGGGAAGTTCGTCCAGATTGAACCTACCATTTCAGTTCATATTTCGCTCCTACGGAGCTCCTGGTTCAAAAGAATCTCGTTACCCGGCGCTTACGCACCGGGCTACAATTATGCCGCTCCTCCGGAGCTGAGA
>JBDTCS010000135.1:0-93260 GCA_039923455.1 Kapaibacterium sp. (SeqCode)
AGTTGCTTGAACACAAGACGCACGAAGTAGCAGGGATGGGAATGATCATCTCGATCATTCTCGCGCTCTCCGGTATTGCGATTGCTTGGTTCTTCTACTTGAAGAATACGACGCTCATCGGTAAAATCGCAACGACACTCTCGCCACTCTACAAGTTTAGCCTGAACAAATGGTACATCGATGAACTCTATGAGTTCGCTATCGTCGGCACCTTTATGTTCATCGCCCGATCCTGTTCGTGGTTCGATACAAATATCGTCGATGGTGCTGTGAACGGTGTTGGTAAATCAACAATCGTTCTCGCCACTATCGCGGGCTGGTTCGATAAATATATTGTCGATGGTCTTGTGAATCTCTCAGCGGGCGTTACTCAGTTTGTTGGACTGATGTTCCGCTCCGTCCAAACCGGAAAGGTTCAAACCTATATGGCTTGGGCGCTTGCGGGAGTGGTAGTGATCTTCTTTGTGGTGCGGTTCGTATTCATGTAACGAACACGAACACTCGAGTCTTCGGACGAAATGTAGACCTATGCAGAAGAGAATTGTTGCAAAATGCTTTTTAGCAATGCTGGTGCTCGGAGTGGTGACACTCGGAGTGCAGAGCAGTTTTGCGCGCTCTTTAAATTTTGGGCTGCGTCCCGGAATTCCGAATGCACAGCCTGCAGGTCAGACTCCGCAACGTTTGCCTGGGGTCGTCTACATACAATTCAAGACCTTCGTACCGAACATATCAGGTTTTCTTTCGATCGATGATCCGCTGACGTCAGAAATGAAGCGTGTATTCGAAGCACTCGGTGTGACGAAGATCGTGCCGTTCGATCTCCAAGCGAGTCGCGATGCTATTTCGCATTCGCTTGGCATCGATAGAATGTATGTGATCTACTATAAAAATCCGATTGCGCCGCTCGCAGCAATCGCGATGATCTCAAGAACGGGCGATGTGGAGTCTGCATCGCCTCGATACAATTTCAAGAGCAACTACACTCCGAACGATCCGCTCGTATCCTCGCAGTGGGCACTGACGAACATTCATGCCTTCGAAGCTTGGAACATCGTGAAGGGTGATAGCTCGATCGTGATCGCGGATTGCGATGAAGGTACGAATTACAATCATGAAGATCTGAAAGGTGCAATCAAGATCAACTACGGTGAAGTTGGTCTCGATAAGAACGGTCACGATAAGCGCACGAACGGTATCGACGATGACAGCGACGGTGCGGTTGATAATTGGCACGGATGGGACGTGGCTGGTCTCGGACTGACCGGTCTCCTTGAGCCGGACAACGATCCAATCCCGGATAGCTCGGCATACGCGCACGGCACACAGACTGCAGGATGTATCGCCGCAACAGCGAACAATAATCTTGGCGTTGCCGGACTTGGCTTCGGTTGCAAAATACTCCCAATCAAGATCGCAGATTACTACGGCCAGTTACCCGGTGGTTACGAAGGAATTCATTACGCGACTCTGCATGGTGCACGTGTTGTGAATTGCTCGTGGGGTGGACCGGTTGATCTGCAATCGGCACAATTCGAAAGCGCGATCATTCAAGAGGCTATACTGCACAACGTCTTGGTTGTAACTTCTTCCGGAAATTTTACAATCAATATCGATTCGAACATCTTCTTTCCGGCCGATATTAACGGAGTGCTTTGTGTCGGCGCGACGGATCAAGCGGATGCCCCGGCAAGCTTCTCCGACTATGGACACAGTGTACATGTCTATGCTCCGGGTGTTGGTATCGCAACCACAGATTGGCCGGGCAATACATCCTATGGTGCACCGGGCGGGACTTCATTCTCTTCGCCAATCACAGCAGGGTTGGTTGGGCTTGTGATGAGTCAGCATCCGGATTGGCCGATCCGATTTGTTTCGCGACAGATAATTGAGACGTGTGATAATGTTGTGAAGCCAAGTGACCGTTACAATTATTGGGGACGCATCAATGCGTTTAGCGCTGTGAAGACACCAGCGCATCCCGGACTAATTATTGCGAAATATGCAATCGACGGAACGGACAGTGCGGCACTTGGTGATACAGTCGCGTTGCATGCATTGCGAGTCACATTTAAGAATGTTGTTGCCGATGGTACGAACCTAACAGCGAAGATCATTCCGACGCTTGCCTATACAACCGCCAGCGGAACACAGTCGCTTGGCAATATGGCGGTCGGATCGGGAAAAGCGGCTGACTTCTCCATTAAACGCACTTCGTTATTCAGTTCGGGAAGTCTCGCAGTGTATGTTGTATTGACCGATGGAGCAACCTACTCCGATACAGAATTCTTCTATATACCACTTACTCCAATCGCCGGGTTCAAGTTGGAGTCGAGTGCGCAGTATGGAACAGGCATCAAGCAGATCACGCCATCAGCCGGCGTCGCATGTTATGGACTTGAACAAACAGGCACCATCTATAGCGGATTCTCTTACGAGCAGAGCTCGGATGTGTGGCTGAAGCCAACAGTCGTTGTACACGACTCCGAAGCGCTCTACACCGTCGATGCAGTTGATCTCAACCATGTTTGGATGGGCTCCGGACCGGCTTCGACGACTGCACCGAAAGCAGCAATTTTCTATTCTGTCGACAAAGGTGCGAACTGGCAAATGGATGTCGTGAGCACTATCACGCCATTCGTCGATGGAATTCATTTCTTCGATGCGCAGAACGGATTCTTCTTAGGGGATCCGATTGGTACGCGTTGGGGATTCGGATTTACAACCGATGGAGGTGCAACCTGGAAGCCGAATTCCAAGGTGACAAATTCGCTTTCATCCGAGGCCGGGTGGAATAACTCTATGGATTGGGTTGGTGACTACGGTTGGTTCGGAACGAACAAGAAGCACATATATAGAACCGCCGATCGTGGTGTGACTTGGAAGGGAGTCAGCGTCCCGTTGCAAAATTGCTTCGGCGTTGGCTTCGCAAGTGACTCGTTGCACGGACTCGCTACGTTTCGTCCCGCTGCACAGTCGGGCTCAACGACGGTTCTTGGGACTTACGGCATGATGGGCTCGACAGATGGTGGAGTTTCGTGGACGCTAATTCCGATTATCGATACGACGTTTTATCCTGGAGATGTAAAGTTTATTCCGGGTACAAACATCGGCTTCCTTTGCTCGAACAAAGGCATGTTTCGCTCCGATAATTTCGGGCAGTCGTGGAGACAGATCGGAATTCCTACCGGTTGGAGCAGCGATGGCGGCTCGATGAGTATTGCTCGGCAGGGTCAGACGTTTACAGTCAGCGTCATCAATCAAACGTATGGTATTGCATCGTACACGGATCAGCTGCTTGAAGGAAGTGTGAGCACGAGCGCGCAAGCAAGTGGATTGGTGCTCCGACAGAATTTTCCGAATCCGGTGAGTGCAACTACCGAGTTCCGTTTTGAGAATGGCAATCGTGAGCGTGTCACATTGACGGTCTATGATATGCTCGGACGTGTTGTTTCCAGACTGTTCGATCAAGTTACGGATGCTGGAGCGCATAGCCTCGAGTTCAACGCTCGCGGTTTGATCTCCGGCGTCTATCGTGTTCGATTAGAGACGGCGTCTGGTGCATCGATCACTCGGTCGATGGCTGTCGTGCGCTGAGATATAATAAAGTGTAGGTCTCCGCAAAGTCGGAGGCAATGTAGAATAGAGTTTTAGAAATCGTGTAAAACCGAAAACTATAGAGATCATGGCATCCGGATTTCCCTTCTTATCCTTATTGACGTTCCTACCGATCCTAGGTATGATCGTCATTGCATTTATTCCGAAAGATAAGGTCCTAATTTTTCGAGGTATTGCGCTGGGCGTCACCGGACTCCAGATGATCTTCGCGGTCATACTCTGGATGAACTACAACGGTTCGATGGCTGGTATCAATCATCCGGAAAGCTTTCAGTTCGTCGAAAAATTCTCGTGGATACGCTTGAGCGGTCTCGGAGTCTTCGGCAATATTGCGATCGACTACTACATGGGCATCGACGGTCTGTCGGTGGTGATGGTGTTGCTCACTGCGCTGGTTAGCTTTATCGGTGTGCTCGCGAGCTTTTCGGTACACAAACAGGAAAAGGGATACTTCCTGATGTACTTGTTGCTCGTGACGGGTATGATGGGTGTGTTTTGCGCACTGGATTTCTTCCTCTTCTATGTGTTCTGGGAGTTGATGCTTTTGCCGATGTATTTTCTGATCGGCATTTGGGGTGGACCACGCAGAGAGTATGCTGCGATCAAGTTCTTTCTCTATACATTGCTTGGTTCTGTTGTGATGCTGCTCGTGATGATCGGGCTCTACTTCTCGACACAAGTGATGATGATGGATCCTGCGACGCACAAGACCGTAGCGTATCACACATTCAATTTGCTGGATATGATGAATCCGGCGAACGCTGTTCCGGGCTCGATCTTCCACGGACTCGGGAAGGACGCGGTTACATGGCGGTATGTCGGTTACCTCGGGTTGTTCCTTGGCTTTGCGATCAAGATACCGATGTTCCCATTCCACACATGGTTGCCGGATGCACACGTGGAAGCTCCGACCGCTGTCTCGGTCATTCTGGCCGGTGTGCTTCTGAAGATGGGTACCTACGGAATTCTGCGCATTTGCTTCGGTGTATTTCCGGAGATCGCTATCGCAACGAGTTGGTATATGGCATTATTCGGATTTATAAATATCGTCTATGGAGCGTTCTGTGCGATGGCGCAGAAAGATTTTAAAAAGCTTGTCGCTTATAGCTCCGTGAGTCACATGGGGTATGTGCTTCTCGGAATGTCGGCGCTGAACTCACAAGGGATCACGGGCGCTGTGTTCCAGATGTTCAATCATGGTACGATCACAGCGATGCTCTTCTTGTGCGTAGGTGTGCTGTATGACCGTGCACACACACGCGGGTTGAATGAGTTCGGTGGACTTGCGAATAAGATGCCGAAGTATTTTGCGATTATTGTGATCTGCTTCTTTGCATCACTTGGTCTGCCGGCGATGTCGGGGTTCATCTCCGAAGCATTCGTCTTCTTAGGAGCATTCCAGACGTGGCAGACACTTACGATTCTATCGACGCTCGGTATCATTCTGACTGCGGCGTATATGTTGTGGGCGTTGCAGCGCATGTTCCTTGGTACGTTACCGGAGCGTTGGAATGATCTGACGGATATCAACACTCGCGAAATGATCTCGCTTGTGCCGCTCGCGGTCATCGTGATCTTCCTCGGAATCTACCCAAGTCCGATCATTAACTTGATGACGACGAGCGTGAATCAACTCGTGATCTTCGTCCATGCGGCGCAGCCGGTTGTCGGTCAAGCGGCAATTTTACATCCGTAAGAAGGACCGACAAGATAGTTAGACGCACACGGCAACCGACAGAGTAATAAACGACAAAAGCATTTCCAATGCCTCAGCAGCCACTTGATCTCACAAGCCTTGCGAAAAGCGTTCAGCCGCTCGTAAACTTTAGTCTGAATAACTTCATACCGGAGACGATCCTTACGGTCGGATTTCTGGTGGCGGTTGTGATGGATCTGCTTATCAAAGATCGTAAGCAGAAACAGTTGACGGGTTATTTCGCAATGCTTGTGTTTGCCGCAGCGGGAATTGCTGCGCTGATGCAATGGATACCGTTTGATCCGAAGGTGCAAGGTTGGAAGGGTGGAACGATGATTTTCTTCTACACCCAAATGCTCGTGCAGCCGTTCGGGATGTTGGTGGTAGATAATTTTGCCGTGTTCTTTAAGCTGATTATTTCGCTCACGGGAATATTTGTGATCGCGATGTCGCTCTTCTCACACGAAGTGGAAGTTCGGCGCACGAAGTTCGGTGAGTATTACTCGCTATTACTCGGAATGGCGGTTGGTATGTTCCTCATGCCCGCCTCGACAGATCTTATCATGATGTATATCTCGCTCGAACTTGTTTCGATCACGAGCTATATTCTGACGGGATTCATGAAGGATTCTCCTCGAAGCTCCGAGGCCTCGATGAAGTATCTTTTGTTCGGCGCGTTCTCTTCGGGCCTCATGTTGTACGGATTCTCGATCTTATATGGCCTCACAGGCTCGACCAATATTATTGCGATTAAGGCAGTCCTTAGCACCATCTATTCCGTGCCGGGTGCGCATCCCACGATGGCGCTTTGGTTTGCGACGATCCTCTCGCTCGCTGGCATGGGTTACAAAATCAGTGCAGCACCGTTTCACTTTTGGACTCCCGACGTCTATGAAGGAGCGCCAATACCAATCACAGCACTCTTGAGCGTAGCCTCAAAGGCCGCGGGATTTGGACTGTTGATGCGATTCTTGCTTTTCACTTTCCCGATGAATCCTGCGTCGGGAAATCCGATCCTGAACTGGCCACTGCTTATCGCAGTGCTCAGTGCACTCACGATGACGCTCGGTAATTTCGCGGCACTTCAACAATCGAACATCAAGCGCATGCTTGCATATAGTACTATCGCACATGCTGGCTATATGCTGATCGGACTTGTTGCGGCGGGTGCGGAGGTTGGGTTGATCGGGCAGACCGTCACCTCAGGCTCCGCAGGTATTGTCTCGATCATGATCTATCTGATCGCATATCTCTTTATGAATCTTGGGGCATTCTATATTATTATGCTCATCGCGAACAAGACCGGTTCGGAGGAGATCGAAGATTATCGCGGGCTCGCACGACGTGTTCCGCTGCTATCTGTTGCCTTAGGCCTTTTTCTCATTTCGCTGACGGGTATTCCGTTGACGGTCGGGTTTATTGGTAAGCTTTATATATTCACCGCGATCATGCGTTTGGATCCTGTCACGCATGAGATCAAATATTTGTGGCTCGCTGTTTTTGCAATCCTAAATTCGGTGGTATCGCTGTATTACTATATTCGCGTGATGGCCGCGATGTTCATCAAGTCACCCGAGGAGCGTCCGACGATCTCCGGTGCTCCGATGATCGCTACCGATGGAGCGATGACCTTCTCGTTTCCATCGAAAGTATTGATCTTCGCGTTTCTTGTGCCGGTGCTGGTGCTTGGCGTTTACTTTTCGCCGATGGTCGAGTTCGCCGGCAACGTCGTTCGGTTCTTCAACATGCAGTAACCATGTCGCCCGCTAGCATTTCTGACTGTTATCCCTCCAATTGATGCGGGCGCGTCATCGCGTTGAGATCGAGGATCGAATTGAGTTGATCTTCGGTCATCAGTTTTTTCTCGAGTACGATTGAACGAATCGTCCGCTTTGAGGCCAAGGCCTCCTTTGCTATTTTTGCAGATTCCATGTAGCCAATATGAGGAGCGAGTGCCGTCACAAGGCTGGCGCTCGACTCCGCGTAGTGCAGCATGCGATCATCGTTCGCGGTGATACCTGCAATACACGAAGTTGCGAGTACGCGCATCGCGTTTGAAAATATCTCGATCGCGAAAAGCAAGTTGAACTGCACGACCGGCATCATGACGTTAAGCTCTAACTGACCTGCTTGGGAAGCGAGCGAGATCACAGTCTCCGCGCCGATGACCTGCATGGCAACTTGGGAGGCCATTTCGAGGACCGAAGGATTTACTTTGCCGGGCATGATACTACTTCCCGGTTGCACCGCCGGAAGGTTGATCTCAGCAAGCCCTGTGAGTGGTCCCGAGGAAAGCAAGCGAAGATCGCCAGAGATTTTGATGATATCGAGTGCAAGATTTTTGATTGCGCTGATGACATGTTGAAAGGGTGCAAGCGATTCCATTGCTTCAAACATATCGCTCGAACCACGCAACTCAAGATCGAGATCGGCGTTCAAAATATCAATCACCTTCTCCCGAAATCCCGGAGGAACGTTGAGCCCAGTGCCGACAGCGCTGCCACCGATACCAAGGAACGTCAGGTCCTTTTCGGCTTCACGCAGTCGCGCTGTGTGACGCTGCACGATAGAAGCCCATGCTCCGAATTCATCACCGAGCATCATCGGGACTGCATCCTGTAAATGCGTTCTGCCGATCTTCAGCGTGCTTTTGAACTCCTCCATCTTTCCTGAAAATGCGTTCTCGAGATCTTCCAAAGCCGGAAAAAGAGATTGACGAATGGATAGGAGTGCCGAAATTCTCATCGCAGTCGGATAGGTATCGTTGGTCGATTGCGACATGTTGACATGATCGTTCGGCGAGATCGTAGCATAATCTCCACGTGTCGATCCCGAAAGTTCGAGCGCTCGATTTGCGATCACCTCGTTCAAATTCATATTCGTGCTCGTCCCGGCACCCGCTTGAAAAACATCAACGATGAACTGATCCTCGAGCTTGCCCTCGATCACTTCATTGCACGCTTGCTCGATAAAGCCGACGGTGGTCACATCCGGAAATACACCGAGCTCGTGGTTCGCATGTAAACACGCACGCTTCAGGAATGCATAAGCGCGAATGAAGATCGGAGTGACACGAAGGCCGGAGATAGGATAGTTCAACGAGGCCCGTAAGGTTTGAATACCGTAGTACGCACTCTCCGGAATTTCGAGATCCCCGAGACTATCCGATTCGATTCGAACCGATCGCTTGAAAGTTTCCATGATAGTAGTCTATGGATGATACGTTTGTTATGTAAGTTTAGAATTCTCTCCGATCGGTGTTTCCCGTGATGATTCCTTTAGCGAGTGCTTCCAGAATTGGCGCACGGCATCTTCGAACGAGTCCGGTGCGAGTAAGTGGATCGGATGTCTGGTATTCGCGTGAATCGCAAGCGAAGTATGCGCTTGTCCGAGTGCTTGAAAGAGATCGAGCACTTCGGCAAGTGGTATCAGTTCATCCTGATCCCCCAGCGATAATAGTAACGGTATTTTTAGATCCTGAATTTCACGGTTGGTTAATTGGCTCTCTTCGAAGAAACGAACGATCGAGCTCGCGCCGGCAAGTGTGTGCGCAAGTAAGTTGCCCGAATGCAACTTCAATAGTCGATCGTAAAACTTCGGATTTTGCTTGATACGTTCGAGCGAGAAGGCAGCGAGCGAAAGTGTAATTGCATCTGTGTTCCAATAAAATTTCATCGCATGCGCAACGATGCTCCGTACTCGTGGGCGGGCTTGCTGTGCCATTCGAAGTCCCACATAGGCCCCGAGACTATAGCCAATAATATCGACCGATGCGATCTCAAGTGTATCAAGCAACTCTAACACTTGAACTGCGAGCCTCTCGGTCGTGATCGTGAGTTCGTCAGAGCTGCTCGCTCCGTGCGTTGGAAAGTCGAGCAAGAGTTGTGTGCGCTCTTGGAAGGTTGGAGCAAGCTTGTCGAATTCATGATACGTCCCAAGAGCACCGTGCAAAAACAATATCGGTGGAGCAGTTCTAGCCTCCAATGGCGTAGACGCATCGAGGATCGGGGGCCGAAGAATATAATGGATCCGTGAAAGCGAAGGCATAAATAGAAATGATGGATGTTCAATTATGACAGGTCAGCGACGCCAGCCTAGAATAGAAGGACAAGATTCTTGGAGGCAAAATTCCAATTCGCAGCATGAGTGGAGCGCATCGTTAACATTCTTTCTACGATTTGGCGAATAATTATTATGTCGTGCCACTCCCTGAATTCGCTGATTCGCCCTTGCTCCACCGGCCCACGCTCAAGTTTGTGAGCAAACCGCTGTGACATTCCGCAGGGTGCGCGTGTCACCTGGTTGTTTAGTATTAACCTAATGCTGTGACGGTCTTAATGAGAAGAATTTTATTTAGCTGCATCTTTCTCGCGCTCGCGACGAACATCAGCCTCGCGCAATGGGAGCAAACGAGTGGTCCATCACTGGGTCACGTAAATGCATTTACGTATCGGGGCGACACGATTTATGCAGCAATGGGTCAGTATGGCATCGGAAGTGTTTTGCGCTCGGTTGATACCGGCGCCACTTGGCAGTGGCTCAGCTATACCTTACCGACCACAGTGCCCTTCGACGCGATTGCGCACGACGCAACTACGCTTTATGTCGGAACACGCAACGGTCTCTACACGTCAACGAATGAAGGAGTCAGCTGGACATTGAGTCTTGCCGGAGTAACGGTTCACTCGCTTGCGTATCATAGCGGTCGTGTGATTTATTGCGGGCAGAACAACTCGCTCAAGATGACATCCGATCATGGTGCAACGTGGTTCAGCCCTTCGTCGCCGCTCCCATCTTCGTCCGGCGGATATAATTTTCTCTACTCGGATGGTGAGCAACTCTATCTCGGCTCGAACGGCAATGGCCTCTACCGCACAAGCGACTTCGGAACAAGTTGGGCACTCGTTGCACAGGAGATTCCTGCCAGCGATGCGTACATGGAGATGATGATTCGCGCAGGCAACGTACTTTTTACTTCGACGCCCAGAGTTTTATGGCGATCGACGGACGAAGGCGCAACATGGGATAGCGCTGTGAATGGATTGCCGATGAGTGGCGGTGCGATGTCGATGGGGTATAGCGGCGGTGTTGTCATCGCCGGAATCGGTGGATATGGAATTTACAGATCGACCGATCTTGGCGTGAGTTGGAAGAAAGCATCGGATGGACTTTATCTCGCATCGATGAGCGCAATGCTCGTAATGGGAAACGAGATTGTCGCGGGGGCATTTGGAGTGTATCGCTCGAAAGATGACGGGTTGTCCTGGCAGGAATCCGGTGTGGGAGTCGGCGGCACGAGTGTCACCGCATTGCTTGCGACGGAACAGGGCGTGATTGCAGGCGATCTTGATGCTGACTTCGGCTTGCTTTGGCGTACGAATGATCGAGGCAAAAATTGGAATGTCACTTCATCGGGGCTGAGTACCATCGGCGTGAACACGCTTGTTGAAATCGGAGGTAATCTCCTTTGCGGATTGGATGGTGATGGTGTCGCGATCTCCACAGATATTGGAAAAACGTGGAGTCCGGCATCCGGGCTTCCGGCCAATGGTTACGTCTCAGCGATGGTGAGCAACGGATCAGTGGCGCTGGTTGGTACGTCGGGCTCTTCGTTTCCTTTATATCGGACTTCCGATGCGGGAAAAAATTGGTCAAACATCTCGAAAGGATTTGGCACGAATCAAATTCTCGCGATGATTACGGATGGTAATGATTTTATGATCGACGTAAACTCAGATGGATTCTTTCGCTCGATCGACGGTGGCCTCAGTTGGAATGCGATGAATAAGCCGGCGGAGTTTGATCCGCTGTTGCTCGGCGCGTTCGGAGGATTCGTGTTTGCCTCTGGAGCAAAAACGATGTACCGATCGGCTGATCACGGGGTGACATGGATAGAAGCAGCGACAGGAGTTAGCGGTAATCGCGGGCGCGCAATGTTGTCAACCAATGGAGTGCTCTATCTCGGCACGAACCATGGAATGTTTTTCTCGCGCGATAGCGGAGCATCGTGGGAGGCCGAGAGCGATTCACCGATCCAGAATTTTTCTGTGCTATCGTTAGCCGTTCAAGATAACACGCTCTACGCCGGCACGAGTGGCGTCGGAGTTTGGAGAAAGCAACTTGGCGCCTCCAGTGTTGCGAGAACATATTCAACGCCCAACTCCACACTCGCAGCAAATCCAAATCCCTTCAGCACGTCATTAACGATCGACTTCTCGATGCATGAATCCGAAGTTGTGGGCCTAGAGATTAGTGATGTACTCGGTCGTACGGTACGCAATGTGAATCTTGGAATGCAAGCTGTCGGTGCGCACACACTAACGATCGAACGTGGCGAACTGCATACCGGTATGTATTTGCTACACGTAAAACGAGGATCTCAAGCAGAGACGCTGAAGATCCTCGTCGGAAAATAAACGGAGCAATCGGGCGTGACTTATAAGTTGCCTCGCAACTCTTGTTCGTGTTCGATGGCTTCGAATAACGCTTTGAAGTTGCCTTTGCCAAACGAGCGACCACCGCGGCGTTGAATAACTTCGAAAAAGAGCGTTGGCCTATCTTGTGCCGGACGCGAGAAGATTTGCAACATGTATCCGTCGTCGTCTTTGTCGACGAGAATTCCGAGCTTCGCTAACTCTTCGATCGGCTCTTTGATCTTTCCAACACGCGATTCCAACTCCTCGTAGTAGCTCGTTGGTACACGAAGGAATTCGAGCCCTTGCGCCGATAGCGTTTTAACGGTCTCAATAATATTGCCCGTCGCAAGCGCAATATGCTGCACTCCGGGGCCGTTATACCAATCAATGTATTCTTCGATCTGCGATTTCTTTTTTCCGGTCGCTGGTTCGTTGATCGGAAACTTGATCTTCTCAGAGCCAGACGCAACAACCTTGGACATCAGCGCAGAATATTCGGTGCTGATATCTTTGTCGTCGAACGAAACGAAGAGATGAAATCCCATGATCTTCTCATACCACTCGACCCATGTGTTCATCTGATTCCAGCCAACGTTGCCGACTATATGATCTATGGCTGCGATGCCACTCGGTCGGGCGATGAGGTCAGGTGTAGTAACGGCGCGAAAACCGGGTGCGAAACCTTTGTACTCGCTACGATCGATGAAGCTGTGCACGGTGTCGCCGTAAGTTTTGATGGAGGCAATACGGTAAATGCCATTTTCATCTTTCACTTCGCGCGGTTCCTGCGTGCCGGTGGCACCACGCTTGGTGGTTTCGCGATACGCCGCCTCTACGTCGGCAACCTCAAGTGCGATATCGCGAACTCCATCACCGTGTATACGTAGATGTTCGTTCAACGGGCTATCCTGCGTGAGCGGTGTGGTTAGCACAAAGCGCACGTTGCCTTGTTCGAGTAAATAACTTGTTCGATCTCGCGTACCTGTTTCGAGACCCGCATAGCCGGTGAGCTTAAAGCCCAATGCAGACCGGTAATAGTAGGCAGACTGGCGAGCATTGCCGACGATAAACTCGAGATGATCAATACCACGCAACGGAAGAAAATCTTCGTCTTTCGCGTTCGTTTTTGCTTTAGACTCTGTTATGACGTCCTGAGACATATCGCAATATTTGTTAAGATGTGAGCGATCCTGCCGGCCATGCGATCAAGTTCACGCGCTCTTGCAGGGATACTTAGTAAACAGAAAGAGGTTTGACAAGGGTTCAATCTCTTCTTTTTTGAGTTGAATTCTGATCCGCTTATGATGATTCGCATACGATGATCCGCCGAATATCCCTCGTCCTGATTGGGTTTTTGCTAAACGTACTTCCACTAGTTGGAAGTGCGCAACCGGTTACGCTGCCGCCAAGTCCCGCGTTGCGGTCAGAAAATGGGCTGCAAGATCTCCAGCGCGATCTTTCTGATATATTCAACGACCCAAATTTCTCCAATGCAACTTGGGGGGTGTGCGTGCAATCACTCGAAACCGGGCAGTATCTGTTTCGGCTGAACGACACCAAAAGCTTGCTGCCGGCCTCGAATTTCAAGTTGCTTACTGCGGCAGAAGCATTGACGGTTCTTACTCCAGATTTTCACTTTACAACACAACTGCTTTCGGCAGGGCGAATATCCGAGTATACCCTCAAAGGGGATCTCGTGATCCGCGGTGCCGGAGATCCGACGCTTGGGGCGTTTAGTATGTTGCGTGATACCTCGCCGATGCGCGTGTTTGAAGCCTGGGCGGATTCTTTAGAGCGCTTGGGTATTCGAAAGATCGAGGGCTCGATAATCGGTGATGATTCGTACTTTACGGATGACCTCTACCCGGCCGGATGGGCGCTCGAGGATGAGCCGTACTATTATGCGATGCAGACTTCGGCGCTCTCGTTTGCAGAGAATCAAGTTAGTGTAAGCGTCACGCCCGGAACGAGTGTTGGATCAAAAGCGAGATTTGAGCTAATCCCTTCGACGAGTTACTTAACGGTGGTCAATCACGCAACCACAAAAGCGGATTCCATTCGGAAGCGACTGACGGGCGGCGGGGACACTCTTATCGCCGCTGGCACTAATACGATCGAGATCACACGCGCACTCGGTTCGCCGACGATCATTATCAAAGGGGAGATACCGCTCTCCGGCGCCGAAGCACACGAACAGCTATCGGTTGTGAATCCGGCGCGCTATGCTGCGACGATCTTTCGAGAGGTGCTCGAAGCGCGCGGTATTCAGATCATCGGACCAACAATGACGATCTCGGAGCTCAAGAAACCGTTTCCCTATTTGAAGGCTCGTGTCCTCGCACAATATATTAGTCCACCACTACCGGATATCATCAGCGTGATGAACAAGCAATCGGACAACATGTTTGCCGAGCAGCTGTTTCGTACGGTAGCCAAGGAACAAGAAGGCGAGGGCAGTTGGACGAAGGGGATCGAAGCTATGAAAAAATATCTCGCTTCAATCGGAATCGCACCCGATAGAGTCGCGATCTATGACGGCTCCGGGCTTTCGCGAATGGATCTTATCTCGCCGGTTCAACTCGTAACGGTGCTACGGGCAATGTACGATCGCCCGACGCTCTTCAAGTTGTTTTACCCATCACTCTCGATCGTCGGAGTGGATGGCACCCTGGCCCGAAGACTGAAGGATACCCGCGCACAAGGGAACGTCCACGCCAAGACGGGATTCGTAACCGGTGTTCGTTCTATTAGCGGTTACTTGACAACCCACGAGAATGAACTGCTTGCTTTTAGTATCATTGGCAATAATTTCACCACACCGGTCTCGCTTGCGAACAATCTGCAAGACTTGGTTTTACTACGGCTTGTGAACTTTTCCCGTAAGTAGAGTTCTTTACAGTAGCTATGCCGATAGGAGTGTTTGCAGGAGTTTGTTTTGGGTGAACGAGGTTCTACGTGCGTTCGCTTATCACCACCGTTATACAGGTCGAATGAAGAGAGCTTGCTTGTTTTGTTTGCTCATAGTCGTGTTTGCCGCCGGTCAGAATGTTCGAGCGCAATTGCCGCCCTGGACGCGCTTCACGCTTCCGAGCGGGCTCGAGGTGCTTGTAGTCGAGAATCACCTGACACCTATTGTCACGGTCGAGATCGCGGTGAGGAATGGCTCGTTCACCGAGCCGCCCGAATACAACGGGCTCTCGCATCTTTACGAGCACATGTTCTTCACGGCCAACGAGCGTGACACTACGGAAGATGAATTTCTCTCGCACGTCGATGATCTCGGAATTCTCTTTAATGGTGAAACGCAAGAGGAGAACGTCCAATATTATTTTACACTTCCCAAACAAAACTTGAGCGCCGGCCTGGAATTCATGGCTACCGCGATCACCTCGCCACTCTTTAAAGAAGAGGAATTGCACAAGCAGCGTGAGATTGTCCTTGGGGAGTTCGATAGGAGTGAGGCACTTCCACTCTTTCAGTTTGGGCGCAAAGTGAACGCGGCACTTTGGGGTGATAACATCAGCCGAAAAGAAAAATTGGGGCAGCGTTCCACGATTAAGACCGCAACGCGTCAAAAAATGCTGACGATCCAGCACAAGTATTATGTACCAAATAATTCGCTGCTGATCATCGCAGGTGATGTCAAGACCGAGGATATTAAGCGCCTTGTGCCTATCTATTTCTCCGGATGGCAAAGAGGGGACGATCCATTCGCGAAAGATCCGCCACCAGTGATTCCTGAGTTGACGCAGACGACGATTGTCGCCGATACGGTGGAGCAGCCAACCGCTACCGTTATGGTTCGCTGGCACGGCCCTTCGATCGGAATTGACGACAAAGGTACCTACGCTGCCGACGTATTCAGTTATATCATTGGTCAAGCGGAACATGAGTTTACGAAAAAATTGCAGGAGAGCGGACTCGCGCTCGGTGTTAATTTCTGGTACTACACGCAGCGTTACGTCGGCCCGATTCAAGCCGATATCGTAACTACACCGGAAAAGCTCGAGCAAGTGATGCGAATCTTCTGGGAGCAGGTTGCGAAGTTTGATGATCCTAATTATTTCACCGACGACGAACTGGAAACTTCTAAACATGCGCTGCGAACGCAGATTCTATACAAAAGCGAACAGCTTTCTATTTTTGCGCAGGATCTCGCATTCTGGTGGGCTTCGACAGGATTAGATTATTATGAGCACTACTTAGATAATCTCAGTAAAATTACCCGTGAGGATATCCGCAATTATGTCCACCGGTATATTCAGGGAAAGCATTATGTACTCGGAGTCGCGATGAGCAAAGAGGCGAGCAAAACAGTACCGCTCGACCGACTGCAACCCTCGCAAAAGCCGTAGTACTTCGTTAAAAAAAGCTTGTGATGTTTGTTCGTACGCCAATGCAAATGATTTTTTTGAGCCGACTGATTTCTAAGGCTTCGCTTGTGGTCTTGTTAGCAGGTATCGTCGCCGCGTGCGCAAGTGCTCCGAAGGTAACTTCGACTCGCATCATCGACGATGTGCAGGAATTTACTGTCGATGGAGTGCAGGTGCTACTTCGGGAGAGTCGAGCGACTCCAGTAATCAGCGCAGTGTTGTTCATCAAAGGTGGCTCGAGCCAGATCGATACATCGCTTCCGATTTCGACCGAGTATTTCGCGATGAGTATTGCGGCCGGCAGTGGTACCCAGCGAACTTCGAAAGCCAACTACCGCAATGCACTTCTGCGAATGGGGACCTATATCACCGGCGAAGATGGTCGCGATTTTTCGTTACTAAGCTTGCGATGTGTGCGTGAAAACTTTGATAGTTCGTGGCAATATTTTTCGGATGTCATCACGCAGCCTGCCTTCGATCAAGTCGAGTTTGATAATATGAAGCACAATGTGCTCGTCGAACTCGGAGCTGCCAGAAACGATGCGGATCGTTACTCACGGATTGTTGCCGACTCGCTCTTTTTTGCAGGGCATCCTTACGGTAGGCATTTAACTACGGAAGATGTCGAACGCATCACACTCGATCAAATCCGCACGCATTATCACTCGATCATGAAGAAGTCGCGACTCTTGCTGACGGTGGTGGGGAATATTTCGAGGGATGAGCTTACGAAGAAATTAGTAGCAAGTCCCGTAACCAATCTTTCCGAGGGAAGTTTTGTCGAGCAGACGCTTTCTGCTCCACCAAAATCCAGAACGCCGGGTGCGACGCTGATTCAATTCAGCCGTAAGCTTCCGACGAATTATGCGATCGCGTATTATTCCATCCCGAGCAAAGGCGACTCGGATTACTATGCGTATGTGAGGCTCAGAAATTTCTTTGGAGGTTTTGTCTATAATCACATTCGTGTACAACACAATCTGGCGTACGCTCCGAATGTCGATGATGCAGAGTTTCGGACCTCGAATGGCATCATCTCGTTTCAAACCGGATACGTGGATAGCGCTGTGAAGATCATCGACGAAGATGTTGCATTCTTCCAAGACAACCGTATTCGTGAGTCAGCGATCAAAGAAGGAGTTGGTCGATGGACAACGAGTAACTACGTAAAAGCGGAGACAGCGCAAAGTCAGGCGTTCTTACTTGGTCAATCGAAACTGTTGACGGGAGATTGGCGAAACGCATTTGTGAATTACGACAAGCTCGCGAGTGTGACCTCGGATCAATTGCAGCGAGCCGCCCAAAAATATTTGCGCAATTTTAATTGGGTCGTCGTGGGTGATACGACTGGTATTAGTCAGCAGTTATTGCAATCGAGATAACGCCACTCGCGCTTAAAACAGCACGTACCTGCTCGGAGGATTTATTTCTTCCGAGCTTTTTTTGTTGGAGCCGCAAGGACGATCTCCTTGTGCTTGGCTGCCGATTGATAAATTGCCTCCACTACCTGCATCCGACGTGCAGACTCCTCGCCCGAAGAGATCAGAGGCACGAGATCCTTCACCGCATTTATGAAGTGGCGTAATTCATTCTCGTATGACTTCTTGTAGAGGCTAAGCGGTGTTTGCGTTTTGACCGGTGTGAGATTCACCAGACTTCCGTGCACGCGTTTGAACACGCGCAACGGATTGATGAACGCGCTGCCATCGGCACCAAAAACATTGCAATAGAAAAAGTCTCCTTCGCGATGGAACGTCCAACTCACTTCGATCGTAAGTGTCACGTCGTTTTCAAGACGAGCGAAAACCGCGGCTGAATCTTCTACGGTCTTCGTCTGCTGATTGTAGGCAGAAGCACTGACCGATAACACAGCCGGATAGTTCAGCAACCAGAGCGCCATATCGAGCATTACGATACCCATGTCCAAGAATACGCCGCCGCCCGACTTTTCTTTTTGTTGATGCCATGCCGCAAGGCTCGATTGTTGTTTGAGCCAGCCGGACTTGATGTAAAAAATCTTACCGAGTTCTTCTTTCTCGATAAAGGTCTTTAGGATCATCGTGTCAGGTCGGAATCGATTGTTCATTCCGACCATCAGCTTGCGGCCATATTTCGCTGCCGCATCGACCATCTCCTTGGCTTCTTTGTACGTACGGGCGATCGGCTTTTCTACCAAGACGTCTTTGCCCGCTGCGAGCGCTGCGAGCGCGATCGGCTTATGCGCGTCAGTCGAAGAACAAATATCGATTGCTTGAATATCCGAGGCGATACTCGAAGCGAGCAGTTGTTCGATGTCGGTAAAGTAATTCGGAATTCCGGCACGAGCCGCAACTGCTTGCACTTTACGTTTATCCGGATCGACTACTGCGACGATCTCGACATCGGGCATCCGCTGCAAAATGGGTAGATGCACTACTTGTCCGACGTTTCCGCAACCAACTAAGGCGACTTTGATTTTATCCATGTTGCAAAAATACTATTCAAAAAAGCTCTATCGGTGCAAATTAGGCAGTTTTCTTTTTCCTGCCATTTTTTCCTCGCCAATTATTGCAACACTTTTGGAAATTTTGGGTTAATAACTTTGCGTAAATTTCGCCAATCCAACAAGGTCACGTCTATGAAAAAAGTGTTAAGCGTTCTTGCAGGGCTCATTCTGTTGCCATCGATCGGATTCGGGCAGATGACAACGGTGGTAACCCCTATCGTGAAGGGATCGTCGGTCGATCGTGCTTCAAAGGTTGGAATGCACTTCCAGATTCAGACGGGCTCGACGAAATTGCCGTTTGTGCTCTCGGTTGGTGATACCTCTCTGAATCTCATGGCGGGTGATATTACGCAGATCGACGGCACGCTTCAGAATTTGTCAGACAGCATTTTGACCATCACGTGTACGCGCACGCAAGTGCTTCCGGATAATTGGTCAACGAGCATTTGCTTTGGGACGGTTTGCCAGCCACCAATGGTAAGCGTCGCCAAATCCGTTTTTCAGCCACACGAGAAAGACATCTTCTCTTTTCACGTAAACACGGATGAGTCTACTCCCATGGGGACACTCACAGCACGCTTGACGATCAGCGCTTCGACCGACAATCCGGCCGATACATCGAGCATTGTGGTTACCGCCACTTCCCATACCGCGGGAGTTGCGACTCAGCAGGCCAAAAGTTTGGTTTTGAATACTGCCGAGATTACAAGCATTTTTCCAAGTCCGCTCACATCTGGAGAGAGTTTAAATCTTCAAGTTTCGAGCCCAAATTCCGGAATCGCTTCGTTCTCAATCTATGACGCACTTGGACGCAGGCTCTCCGTAGCGCTTCCTAATCAGCAGATTTCGCGTGGGTTGACTAACTTGACCCTTCCGTCTCTGGAACTCCCTACGGGCAGTTATATGCTTCGTATGGAGCTTAATGGGTCCGCACTACAAGGCCGTATGTTCCAGCTGGTCCATTAATGGACATCAGCGGCAAGTAGCCAATATTAGCTGTTCTTGACGATTTCGATTGTGAACAAGCGCTGGAATAGGGCGCTTGTTCTGTTTCAAATACAGGTTGAAACGAAGGTCTTTTCCACGACTTATCCCACTTTTTTCTTCATCCAAGAAAGCTCTTTACTTGGCGAGCAGAGGAGCATTAACTGGACGTTAACTCAAGAATTGCCCAAAATGCGGGTTAAGAGGCAGTTGCTATAAGATATCACCACGGATATCCACTACATATCAGCACCGGCGTTACTAATTAGGCAATCGTCCACAAATCTATCAACGGGCATGTACATAACGTTTGCAAAGCCGTTCTAAGGCAGAAATGATGGGGTCGCGCTCTGTTTATAACTAAAAATCCCCTTGAATTACAAGGGGATTCTATTACGGCCGTGTTTCGAAATCCATCAACTCGTTGCGAGAGTAAGGTATGCTGATGGCAAAATGTTACTTTGGTGGTTTCACATAGACGGTCATCGTATCACGCGAAGCGCTGCCCCATACTCCGATTCCACCGTTCATGTGGTTCAGAGATGGTTGATATGATGCACGTGCACCTCCGAATGCATTCATTCGTCTTTCATCGGCCCAATTCGAATCGAGTGCGAGGAAGCTCACCTTGTTGGCACCGAACCACGCGACGAGTCTGGGGTCGACTGGAATATTTGGTGCTGTATAAAGCTGTGAGTAACGCGCATATACTGTGCTGCTATCAACAGGCGCTCCCGTAGCTGGAGGATGAACACGGCCTTGCGTCGTATCGAGGGCGGCGATCTCGAGTGCATAGCGTCTCGATGATTCATCTTGCGGACCAGCGGTCATATACACAACGAAGCTCCGAAGATTATTCGTATCATACACAACGGTCGCACCTCGAATGCTATCGGTGAATCCGGTAAAATGAATTCGTTGTGGCACACGCGTCGAAGCAGTTAGTAGATGCTCGTGATATCGAACAGTCAATCCGTAAGTCTTTCCGCTTTCGACGATCAGTGTCGACGCAGGCAAATAGTATCTGCCTTTACGGGCGCCGCGCAAGAGCGTGTCTTGCTTGCCGTCAACGGTCACGATCACGATCGCGCTATCAATTGCACTCGCGAGATCATCCAGATACACGCCGAAGGGTGTTGTCCGGTGCACGATGACAGAATCAATCGGTGCATCGGCGAAGAGATATCCCGTGACTACAAGCTGCTCTTTATATTCGGAGTCGATCGGACTATCACACCCCGCCAAGAATCCACTCGTAACTACAAGCAAGCACAACAATCCGATCGGTAATTTCTTAAACATACACTTCATTCTTAAAATGTGAATTGTAAACCGATCGTGGGAAGAATTGGCAATAGCTTGACATCGCTGATCGTCGCAGGATTTGTAGACGCATCGACTTGCCGAATCCAGGTATTGCGGTGATTATACAAATTGTAGAAATCAAAATCCAACGTGGCATTCCTACTATCCGAGAACAAACTGAAGGAATAGGTTGCGGAAAAATCCATTCTGTTATAGGGTGGAAGCCTGAGTGCATTCCGTTGACCTTGCACGGTCATAATGCCGTGTTGACGATCAGGCTCCTCAATTCCGTACTCAGAGACGATCTGCGAATATGGCTGCCCCGAACCGTAGGTGAAGTTCGCACCCAAAGTCCAGCGATCATTTACTTTATAGGTGAGTGTCAGGTTCACATCGTTACGTCTGTCGTAGCTCGGATAGAATTCCGCACCGTCGTTGATATCGGCAAATGTTCTGCGCGTCCAAGAAAGTGTATATCCGAACCAACCTACAAAATCGCCGATCTGCTTTTGCAGAAAGAATTCAATCCCGTATGCACGGCCGCTTCCGACAAAAAATATGTCGTGCAAATTGTTTGCCGCAACAATGTTCGGACGTATTTCAACGAGATTAGTCAGGTCTTTGTAGTACGCCTCGACATCGAAGGTGTAGCCGTCGAACGGGATTGTTGAAACACCAAGAATATATTGTATCGCGCGTGTAGCTTCCTGCGTCGAATCGACCGGAAGCCAAATATCAAAGAAGGAGAGCGTTGGGTTTGTCGCGAGTTTAAGATACTGATGATACACGCCGACGCTTGCCTTCACGGTTACGTCGCCATTGATCATGTAGCGTGCACTGATGCGGGGATCGAAGTTAATGACCGACTTCGCACTGATCGCATCTGCACGTACACCGGCAGTCACCGTCGCACGTTCATTGATCTTCCATTCATCCTGAATATACGCCGCACCATAAAATGGCTTAAGTAGCAGATCAGCATTCGGAGGGTTATTTCCTGCCGCGATCTTTAATTGGAATTGATACGCCGAAGCCTGAAACCCGACCTTGATCTGATGCTCCTCCTCCAAGAAGTATTCGAGACTTCCATAAAAAGAAAAATCACGGATCTCATTATTCCACGTAAAACTATTCGCTCCCGAACCTGCAAGCAACGTAGAATAATAACGGCTTCCGGTGAATAGAAATTTTGTAAAGAGGTCACTTGCGAGCACGTGCGTCCAAACGATGGAACCCGCCTCATTGCCCCAGTTGATTCCGAGATCTGAGGCATCCTTGTCGCTTGTGTAGGTCAGATCGTCCGAGCCACCATATCCGCTAAGTGCGATTTTGTCATTTGGCCCGAGTGTCTGCGTAAACTTTCCGTTGAGATCAAAGAAATGATAATCGGGAATGTTAAGCGATTGCGCAAGCCCGGTAGCTTTCAGGAGAACGTCGATGTAGGTGCGCCGACCGGATAGCGATAGTGCTCCATCGCCGATTGGAGTTTCGATCGTCGCTCTACTTGAGATGAGTCCGAGCGAGACTTTGCCATTCGTTCGATTCAGATCGCCGTCTTTGTTCGTAACGGAAAGCACAGCCGATGCTCTTCCACCGTACTCGACAGGAAACCCACCCTTGATGAGTTCAACGTTTTTAATGGCATCACTATTGAACGTCGAGAAGAATCCGAAGAAGTGCGAGGGATTGTATAGCACTGCGCCGTCGAGCAAGACAAGGTTCTGATCAGGTGAGCCACCTCGAATGTACAGGCCGCTCGATATTTCGCTTGCCGTTAAAACTCCCGGCAGCATTTGCAGCAATCGAAACAGATCAGCCTCGCCGGCTTTTGGCATTGCCTGCAGTTGGGCGGGTTGAATATCAACGCGAGAGATCTGTTGCTCCTGATGCTCGACATCTTTATCAGCCTCAACCGTTATTTCTTTTCCTACGACATTTTTTTGGGATAGCGCAAATGTTTCTCTGCGTTGCTCACCGCTCTTAAGGCGAATGGGATACGCGCCGGACTTATAGCCAAGGTATGTGATCTCGACGATAAGATCTTGATTTGACGGTAGATGGATCGCAAAATATCCGCTCTTATTAGTTATCGCTCCACGCTTCAGACTTCGAACCTGAACGGTGGCACCTATTAGCGTTTCCCCCGAGAGCGAATCCTTGACATAACCCGCGATCACCGCATCGGCAGAATCGGGCGCTTCGATAACGTTCGAAGGTTGGGCCAGACGGAGTGATCTGGCTGCGGTACCGAACGCAAAAACTTGGGTGAATGAAAAAATTGCAAGAGCTGATAGAGCTACCCGAAGGTGTCGGCTTCGAGATAAGATTTTCATGTAAGAATAATATTACGAATGCTGGAATAATAGCTGCAAATTCAGAGAAATCAATAATCGTGCGTTCTAAACGCTTACCGTTCGACTTTGAGTACGGATGATGTCGTAATAAATTGTTTAAGCCAGATTATTGGACTTTATCGCGTCCCGGTGGCCAAAGCTTTTCCACAGCAGGATCATTAGATGGGGTTTATTCGATCCGTGGCTCGAGTTTGGTGAAATTTCAGGTCACATTGCCTTCGAATACGGCACAGAAATACCTTTGTTTCGTACACCTCGGGTCAAAAACTAGATTCCGTTCACGCCGACAAGGCCACACATTTGTCGTAAGTTTGCGGCCAGACTCTTATGGCAAATATTTTTATTTCGTATAGTACGCAGGATCGGACCAAGGCAACCAAGCTTTGTGATAATTTTCGTGCGCGCGGATATTCCGTCTGGATGGATGAGACGAATATCAGCGCAGCAACACAGTGGTCCAGCGAGATCGTCCGGGCGATCGAGGCAAGCAGTGTGTTTATCATTTTGCTTTCGCACTCATCGGTTGGGTCGCATAATGTCATAAAGGAGCTCTCGCTCGCATCGGAGAAGAAGAAGCACATCATTCCGGTGGAACTGGAGCCCACTGAAATTCCGCACGACTTGCAATATCAACTCGCAGGCATTCAGCGGGTGCCATACAGCGAGACAGCACGTATCGAAGCTGCGGTCGCACGGTTTGTTGGGGGAACGCCCACGATGCCGGAGCAGATCGCAAAAGCGAGTACACGCACCAAAGCAAATGTGGGATTTGGAAAATTATGGCTTCGCGCTGGCGTTCCGATAGCTTTGATCTTGATAGCAGCCGGTGTTTACTTTTTTGCAATAAAGAAAGGATCCATATCCGTTGAGCCTGTTAGTGCCTCTTCAGCTGCTTCGGCGAGGACGTGGCGAGTTGCGGTGCTGCCATTCGAAAGTCTCAGTTCTAATAAAGACGACGAATATTTTGCCGAGGGCGTCACGGCATCGCTCATCAGTACGTTATCCCCACTTGCCGGAATTCGGGTAACCAATCGCAAGACTGCGATGGAATACAAGGGCAAAAAACTTGATCCAAAAACCATCGCCACCGAACTCGGCGTACGGTTCCTTGTCGATGGAACCGTACAGAAGGATGCGCAGCATGTAAAGATCAATGTGCAATTGATCGATACGAAGAATGGTAAAACGATCTTCGCGGATGACTTCGACGGTCCGCTCACGGATGCGCTGCGGACGCAGGATCAACTCGCACGAGCGATCGCATTCGAATTGCAGAGCAAGTTGCTCGTAACGTTCGACTCCAGTTGGTATCTCGGTACTGCAAATCAAGAGTGCTACACCGCGTTTATGCAGGGAGCCCAGTACATTGAAAATGCCGATAGTCTGCAACACATGGCCGCAGGGCTTGCGTTATTGGAGAAGGCCTCCAAGCTCGATCCAAAGTTTGCATGGCCCTATGTCATGCGTGCGAACTACTATTTCCAGCGTTTTGCAACGCTCTCCCACGATCCGCACGATATCGAAATTATCGACTCACTTGCGAAATACATCGAGCGGACCGACCCAAATTTTGCGTACGCAAATCTCTTGCTCGCTCAGGTCGCGAGCGTCCGAGTTGATCTCGAGGGTGCATTGCAACAATCGATGCTATTTATCCGAAAGCAACCGGACGATGCATTGGGCTATGCGCTCGCAGCGAAGTGTTATTACGCGAAGCGTGACTTCAATAAAACAGTAACGTTTGAGCAGGAAGTCATAAAGCAAGATATTACACGGCTTTGGGATTGGAATATCTTGATTGGGTGCCTGCAATCCCTCGGCGCCACCAAAGAGAGAGATCACTACATAGATCTCGCACTTCCCCTATTCGACCGTTATCTCGAAAAGCATCCATCTTCACTTTCCATACGGATTTGGTACGGGCAGCTACTCGCATACACGAACGATAAGCTTGCCACGCACCGACAAGTTGAGAAGATACTTCAGAGTGACCATCTTGAGACCACCGATTATTACAATCTGGCGTGTATCTATTCCGTGCTAAACGAGCCTGCGCCGGCGATCTCGATGCTTAAGACTGCGCTGTCGAATGGCTACCGAAGTGTAGAATCGATTAGCACAGACCCTGACTTTAAAAACATCCGCGAGACCCCCGCATTCAAAGCGCTTCTCAAAGAAGCCGATACGAAGGCAGCACCCCTCAAACCGTAATCCAAGTAGGGTAAACCAGTCTCCTTCATCGGTGGTTGTATTCACCGGAGTTTTGTGTATTCTTCGTCATGGTTATTTTTCCTGTTTTGATTTCTCATTTCTGCTAAAGTGTATGCTCTTCAACTTTCGTCCTATAGCTAAGGTCGCAGCCATGATTGGTTGCACGATGGGTATGCTCTCCTCGACTGGAGGTGCTCAAACCACTATAACTCGTCCTGCAACTCCACCAGCGGTGACAGTTATGAGGAGTTCGCGCCCAGTGCCTGGTGCCGCGCTGATTATTCGTCATGCACCGAACACAGAGCAAGAGCAGGTACAACAACCCGAGCAGCAATTGACGGTCTATAGTCACGGTGATCCGACGAACGAAGAGCAATTCGTTCTCGAAATGATCAATCGTGCTCGTGCAAATCCAACAGCCGAGGGTCTATTGCTTAGCACAACGAACGACCCAGATATCACCAATTCGTACACGCAATTCGGTACCCCAAGCCGAGCAAAAGTAAAGGCCGATTTTGCAACTTATCCAGCGCAACCACCGCTTGCGTTCAATGCAAAGTTGATCTCTGCTGCACGAGGACATAGTCAGGATATGCTCGATCATAATTTTCAGGGACATAACGGCAGCAACGGATCAGCGTTCACGGATCGACTGAATTCCGCAGGGTATACGGGTTGGACGGGTGCAGGAGAGAATGTCTTTTGCTATGGCAACAGCATGTTTGATATTCATGCGAGCTTCAATATTGATTTCGGTAACGATGCAACGCTCGGTCATCGGCAGAATATCATGAATTTCACAGGCTCGGTATTCACAGAAGTAGGGCTCGGAATAATTCACGGTGGTAGCGGCTTGCCGGATGTGGGGCCGATCCTAACAACAGAAGATTTTGCCGATGCCGGCAAGACGTTCATTCTTGGCGTTGTGTACGATGACAAAAATCACAATGGCTTTTATGATCCCGGCGAAGGGCTCGCAGGTGTGACGATCAAAGCATCTTCCGGTACTTACACCGCCGTTACTTCTACCTCGGGCGGCTATGCAATTCCGTTCTCGGGTTCCGGTAATGTAAGCGTAACGGCGTCCGGTGGGCCGCTGACCACAACCGTCACGCATATCATTGACTTCAATGCTGCCAACGTCAAGGTTGATTTTACACCAGACAAAACCGGCCTGCCTTCGATTGTAACGCTGGTTGTTCCGCTTGCCGACACGACGATCAATCTTGATAGTGTTCGCTTCACGTGGAATAAGGTATCGGGTGCGACTGTCTATCGTTTGCAAGTCGCGACAGATTCACTCTTCAAAAAGCTACTCGTTAGTGACTCGACACTCACGGATACATCGAAGGCATATCGCGGATTGAAAGATAGTGGCAGCTATTGGTGGCGCGCGCAAGCGAAGAATGCAAAAGGATGGGGTGACTATTCTCTGATCCAATCGTTCGGTGTGTCGCTTCCTCCGAACTCTGTTTTGTATGTTTCGCCATTGAACGCAGCTACGGTTGACACAGGGTACATCACATTCAGATGGCGGCCGTCCGCGAATCGTGTGACGGGATATTGGTTCATGCTTTCGAAAACTGCCGCGATGACGAACCCGATCGTTAACGATTCCGCTGTCTTCGATACGGAGACGTACGTCTTCTCACATGATCTCATGCAAGGCCAAACATACTATTGGCTAGTGCGAGCACAGAATGATATCGGTTGGAGCACCGCAGGTACTCCGAGAAGTTTTGTACTAAGCACGGCGTCGGTTACGCTCAGCGCAGCAAGCGGTGCTCACTCGCTGATGGCGTCACCGAATCCAACTTCCGGCGAAACGCATATTCGCTTCACACTTGAAGCCTCACAAAGTGTATCACTCAAAATATTTAATACGCTCGGAGAAGAGATCGAGACGCTCGTTGCAGGGAAACTCACGCCGAACAATTATGATCTGACCTGGAATGCAAAAGCGCTACCGGCAGGTGTGTACGTGTATCAATTACGCTCGGGTGATCGCGTCGAGAGCGGACAAATTATTCTGACGCGTTAAACGAATTGACAGAGCGCTTTAAGAAAGGATAGGGAACATAGCGGCCGGTTGTGCAATGCCGATATGTTCCTTCGGCTCGATGTTCGAGATCACAAGCGGTGTGAGATCATAGAGCACATCACCGCGATCAAGCCCATGTTCCGGAGTCGTATGTTCTGCGCGGTGAACGTCGGTTAATCGACCAATGAGTGTCGCCGCGTTTGCACTAATAATCTCCACCAAACGATATTCACCGACTTCCGCATCCATGCGCGGAAAAACAACCGTCCAATTCGTATCGGTGCGGCCTTTCCACTGATCAGCATCTTTTTTTGAACGACCTTCGACAAGCACGGTTTGTCTGGTGCCGAGCTGCACCTGATTCTTGATGCCGGCAATTTCTCGTTGTATGACGATCAACTCCTGTAATCGTCGAGTCTTTTCGGCGAGTGGAACATCGTCTTCAAGTGTATCATAAGCTCGCGTGTTCGGACGAGGCGAGTAGTTAAACATGTAGGCGCCCTCATAACCTACTTCCTCCATCACACGCTTCGTCATCTCGTGATCTTCGAGCGTCTCGGTACAAAAACCTACGATGACATCGGTCGATAGCGCGACTTCCGGCATCGCTCGTTTGACCATCTCGATGATCGACATATAGTGCGCACGCGTGTAGGTGCGATTCATCAACTTCAGAATCCTATCGGAGCCGGATTGAAACGGAAGGTGAATATACTTGCAAATATTGTCGTGCGAAGCCATCGTATCGACAAGCTTCTGATCAAAATCTTGCGGGTGACTTGTCGTGTAGCGAATGCGAAGATGAGGCACAGCTTTCGCACATGCCGCGAGCAGATCGGAAAAATCAAACCCGAGATCTTCGTAGGAATTTACATTTTGTCCGAGCAGCGTGATCTCTCGAAAGCCTTGCTGTTCCAGTGTTTTGCACTCATCGACGATCGAAGCTAACTCGCGTGAGCGTTCACGTCCGCGTGTGAAGGGTACGACGCAAAACGTACAAAACTTATCACAGCCGCGCATGACAGAAATATATGCACTGATGCCGTCAGCACGAAAGGGAAGAATATCGGAATAGGTCTCGGTGCGTGATAGCTGGACAGAGATACCCTTTTCGCCGGAACCGAGCGTCGATTCGATCAACTGTGGAAGCTTGCGATACTCGTCCGGTCCAATCACCAGATCAACCACATTCTCGGAGTTCTGCAACAGATCTTTACGCAGATGTTCGGCCATACATCCCAGCACACCAACCACCATCTCCGGACGCTTTTTCTTTAAGCTCTTCCAGTGGTTCAGCCTATTCCAAACTTTTTCTTCTGCGTTCTCACGAATCGCGCAGGTGTTCATGAACGCGATCGTAGCTTCGGCGATATTTGCGGTCGGAGTATAACCTGCGTTGTGCAGAACAGAAAGTACGACCTCTGTGTCAGCCACGTTCATTTGGCATCCGTAGGTCTCGATGTATACTTTCTTTTGAGTTGTAAGGTCGTCCTGCATGATTCAAGTTCGAATTCGTTCGCCTCTTCGCCTCGATCGGGAACAGCTTCCGAGCCTATGCGTTGTTCAGCGATACAGATTAGGTCCGCCGGGAGCACTCTCGCGATGGTGCTCGTTACAGACAGAGCGAACTGTCAAATAATTTCATAAACGGAACAGATGGCAAATAAGGCCCAAAAAGCGATTCTTCTTTCGATCTTCGCCGTAGCAACCGTTCTTCTCATTGCTAATGCTGCCCAAGCGCAATTTTGGCATGTATTGCCTCCGCTTGCGACGGAAAAAAGTCTGAATGCGAGCTTCTCCCAGGATGAAAAGCAGGTGTTCTATCTTGCAAAGTCCGAGGCAGGGATAGCAAATATCTATCGGATTCCGATCAAAGGTGGTGCACCGGTCGCTGTGACAACGTACACGAATGCACCGATCGTGCGTGCGTTCCATTTTACCAATCGTCCATACGTTGCCTACATGCAGGCCAAGACAAAAGAAGGCACCGACTATCACATTTATCGCGTCGCCGATGATGGAAAAGGCGGGCCTCTCGATCTAACGCCAACAGAACCGGGAGTAGAGAATATTATCATCGGGGCTTCGTACAATGGCATGTACATTTATTATACCTCGAATAAGGAGAATCGCGGAAAGATAGATGTTTATCGCTACGACACGCAGCAATTCGTTTCTGAATTGGTTTTTCCGAACGATAAAGATTACCAAGTTCTGGCATGGACACGTGACCACATGAAGTTGCTCGTCCTCGATCCTGGCCCGGGTTCGATCTCACTTTTTGATGTCGTCACCACTCAGCGTCAAAAGCTTGCGGATCCTTATGCGGGCGGAAAGTTCGATTGGGCAGTGCTTGATCCATCCGGCCATTCACTGTTCGTCCTCGAAACGATCTCCGGCTCGACAACCGAAAAACAATTGGATATTGCATCTACTGTTTGGAAGACGCTAGGAACGGTCGATCTTAAGAGCCTTGACTATTCTCCGAACGGAAAGTTTTTGCTTTCGAGCGATGGACACAAGACCAGCGTGAAGGAGATAGCTACGCAAACAGAACTTGGACTTCCAAACGAAGCCGAGCACATAGCGATCGCACCGAAAGAAACCTTGGTGCTCTACACTACAACGGACGCCGCAGGAGCAATGTCTTTACATCTTTATGATATCACGAAGAAGACGACACTTGATCTTGTTATAGTAAAGTAAGTTAGAAAGAACTTGTAGTTTGCCAATTTTTCGTACCGCTCAACAGGTCATAATACATTCTTACCAATCTTGATGGACGCATTCAGAGTTAAAGGAGGGAAGCCTCTTCACGGAACCGTGCGCGTGAGCGGTACAAAGAATCTGATCTCGAAACTGATGGTCGCGTCGATGCTCGCCGACACTCCGAGCACATTCACAAATGTGCCTGTGCATCTGGGCGAGGTGGATATAACCGGTGATATCGCTCGGTCTCTCGGCTCCAAGATCGACTTCTCAAGCGATCATCACGGTACCATGTGTATCAACACTCCGAAGTTCGAGACTACCATCGTACCCAAGCGGTTCGCCGGTATGAATCGTATTCCGATCTTGATGCTCGGACCAATGCTACATCGTATGGGGACAGCCTCTGTGCCAATGCCGGGTGGAGATAACATCGGTAAACGTCCCGTTAATTTTCACATTGCGGCATTGCAAGAGATGGGCGCGATCGTGGAATACTCCGACGGATACTTCACGTGCACTGCCGAGAAACTTGTTGGCACTTCGCTTGTGCTACCGTTTCCATCGGTCGGTGCGACCGAGAATATCATGATGGCCGCTACACTCGCCGAGGGTACAACGATCATCGATAACGCAGCCGTTGAGCCTGAGATCGTCGAACTCATGAAATTCCTGCAAAAGATGGGGGCGATTATTTCGCTTGAAACAAATCGACGCATTATCATCGAAGGTGTGAAGCGTTTAGCCGGAGCGGAGCAATTCGTGATGCCGGATCGGATCGAAGCAGCGAGCTTTGCATGTGCTGCGATCGCAACACGCGGAGATATCTTTGTCGAAGGTGCTCAGCAATCGACGATGATCACTTTTCTAAATGCGCTTCGTAAGGCCGGTGCAGATTTTGAAGTGAGCGAATTCGGAATTCGTTTTTTCTATACCGGAAGATTAAAGCCACTCGCGATCGAAACCGATGTGCATCCCGGTTTCATGACCGATTGGCAGCAGCCGTGGGTGCTGATGATGACGCAGGCCGACGGAATGTCGGTGATCCATGAAACGGTGTATGAAGATCGTTTTGGGTATGTGAAGGAATTGCAAAAGATGGGTGCAAAGATCGAGCTCTATAAATCTTGCCTCGGTGGAAATCCGTGCCGATTTAAAACACTTGTGCATCCTCACTCGGCCGTTATACTTGGACCAACCAAACTAAAGGGTGGCACCATTCATATTCCTGATCTTCGTGCAGGCTTTGTTTATCTTATTGCAGCTTCACTTGCTGAAGGCGAGAGCACCGTCCTCGGAATTCATCATGTCGAGCGCGGCTACGAGAAAATTCAAGATAAGCTTTTAGGACTCGGTGTTGATATCGAGAGAATACAAGTCGCGGATTAATCTCATGCGAGCTAACTGCTTACGAGTTACAATCGAATAAACCTTCCAATGGCGATTGATCCATTCGAACCCGTCGTCCGAACCGTGTACCAGCCGCTCGGGAGCGCATGCGTATCGAGTGCGAAGTTGGTTTTCCCTATCAACGTGTAGCGAAGCAGAACTCGCCCAAGTACATCCTGTACTTCCATTGTGCAGTTCGCTCCCAAACCTTGCCATGAAATATTCGTTGTGTTTTCTGCCGGATTGTCTGATAGGTGCAGCACGAGATTGGGTTCCGAACGCAGCGTGTGAACACCACTCGGGACCTTTCCGATAAAGAGACCTGCATCGGTTCCGACAGCAAGGGTGCCACTAGAAGTATCATGTTTGATCATCCAAATTTTTCCAACAAGCGGCTTGCGCGGAAAACCGGTTGAATCCCAAGTATGCCCTCCATCGAACGACTCCTCCACGAGTCCGCCTTTGCTGGAATCCGGCCCACCTTGCAAAAATATTCCCGTCCAGAGATGTTGTGGTAATCCATTTTTTAACATGGCAGCATGTTGATCGATCTCGATCGCCCATGCATGTGGGTCAGGTGAGGGAAGCGTTGTCCAGTGTAAGCCATGATCTGTCGTCTCGACGATAGAAGCTTCGTTCGATTTCCAGCGTGTTGCGATCGCGACTTGCGGCGAATATTTTGAATAGACTATCTTCGGAATTTCCGGCATAGTCGCAAGATCGGCAGGATAGACGGGAGCCCAATGGGCGCCTTCGTCGGACGATCGAGCGATCACACCATCGAGCGAACCGGCAAGCAGTACCTTCGAATTGTCCGGCGAAACCGAGAGTGCGCAAAGTCCGACGCTGGTATCTGCGGGGCCAGTTTCTTGCCACGTTGCGCCATGATCGAGTGATCGATAGACGGGTCCCTGAAAATTCTGACCGTAATAGAGCGCGTCGGTTTTTTTGTGGTAAGTAAGATCCTCACCATCGATGCCCCCCGGATCGAGGACAACGCTCCAGTTTTTCCCACCATTCGTCGAACGAAACGCCTTTCGAGTCGAGACTGCGAGGACGACATTTGTGTCGGATTCGAGGCAGAGGATCTGGCCAATATTTGTGGAGACAAACTCTTCAAGGCCAGCACGGTAGTTTTGCCAGTAGAAGCCACCGTCGTCAGATCGCGAAATTCCTATAGAATCGGGGGAAGCCGCAAAGAGTATCCGGCCATGCGAAAGGGGATTGAATTCGACACAGGGGATCTCTGCCAAGTAGGTCTTCTGCCAGTGGTACGATTGAGCCTCGACCATCGAACCAGTCACGCTTAGGAAGCTGAGGAGCAATAGCCAAAGACGGAATATTTCTCCCAGTCGATTCGCACCCGGTAACATTGTCAGAAACGAGGACTTATTCGAGCGTTCAAACATTGATAGTGTGGTTTATTCCATCGCTTCAATTTGCAGTAAGGTTACCGGTTGCAATTAGAAGCGATAGAACAAACCACTCGTTCCAGAGTAAGGGATTGCGGGAAGGCTCACCATCGCCAAATTTTCCGCGTTGTTACGCTCTCAATGAGAGTTACCCACTTTTTGTTGTGTTGTTGTGTAACCGAAGCCAGGTTCGGGCAGTCAAAAAAAGAGGGTGCAGAATGCACCACAACAGATCCGTCTAGAGTATCTACAAAAGGCTGCTGGAAAAGGCTGCTGGACAATTCGTTCTGTTTTTCAGATAACATCTCCTTGTCATGATATCAGCTGCTACACATTCCAATTGAGTCAGAAGCTTTGGCGCATTGCATTCATTGTTTCTTTCTGTCTTCCTGCTTCTCGTGCTGGTGAGTGGCCGTCCACTCTTCGCGCAAGGCGGTATTCCATCCGATGTCCGATATTTCTTTATCGGATGGATGCCCGGCCTTATTCACGTGCCATATTTCAGTAATGTTACGGAGTCCTATTGGGTCCTTGTTGGATCCTATGCAGACAACAACGTTGTAACTATTTCCTACTTCGACGACAATGGTGTCGAGACGAGTGGCCCAACGATGATCCTGAGTAAGGGTCGCGTGTGGCAGCAAGCGCTCGATCGCAATCACATGCGTCCGACGAAGCCCGGCGAAGTGCCGGAATTCAAAGCTGCACGTATTCGTGCAAAATATCCTGTCAGCGTGCAGTGCTACAGCGAAGGCTCCGCCACCGGTGGAATGTTGCAGGCTATCCCGACTCCCGCACTGGGAAAAAAATATGTAGCCGCTGCTTGGGTAGACAACCCGATTCAGAGCAACCCGGGATTTATCAATCGTGATTCGGCAAGTTCCGAATTCATGGTTATCGCGCCGTATGATCACACAACGGTGACATTCACACCTGCATCCACAACATGCGCGGGCATCATCGGTGTTAACTCCGGTCAAGGGGCAACAGGCACACCGCATCCGCAGACGGTTGTATTGCGTCGCGGGCAGATCTATTGGGTGCGCTCACACTCGATCGATCCATCGTATGATATGTCGGGTTCGTTGATTGTTTCGGATAAACCGGTTGCAGTTATCGCTGGCCACGAGCGCGCGCTGCTCGGTGATCCTTCGGGAATCTGGACAACACTCGATAACGACACACGCGATTTGATGATCGAGCAGATGACACCTGTCGAAGATTGGGAGTCGGAATATCCTTCAGCGCCTTTTGTGTCACCACCAAAAATCACCAGATTGCTCGTCAATGGTACGGGTGATATGTACAGAGTATATAGTGCAGATCCGAGCGGCAGCCAAGTGGATGCATGGATCGGTGGAAATATTTCGCCCTACACACTCGGGCTTTCGATGTACCAAAATCCTATTCCTCATTACGACAACGTGATCGCACCTGTCGATCTTGTTGCCCACGATGGGAAAAAGATTTATGTCGTGATGTATGATTATTTCCAAGGACAGCACGATTTTGATCCGGGTGAAAAGACGAAGGACAAGGGTCATGATTCGACGACTTCTTCCGGCAATGGCGGAGGACAAACGCTCGACGAAACAACCTACACGTGCCCGAACGAAATGAACGTCGTGCCTGCAAATCGCTGGCGCAAAGATGCGGTTTGGAAAGTGCCGAACAATTCGCACTACCGCGGTTATCAGTTCATCAACGTTATTACCTATCGTGATTCGATCGCAAAGTTGTTCTTGAGCAAAAATGGAGCACCCGGTACACCACTTTCTTCCTGGCCGTATGTCGGTAGCTTCTCTATCCCGTTGCATCCGGAATATATCGCTGTTCGTGTCAAACTTCCGGCTGCAGATTATTCTATGACGGCGAACACCCCGTTTGTAGTCTATAGCTATGGTCGCACAGAGACGGAGTATAAAGACGGCTGGGGCTATGCTGCTCCGTGCGGACAAGCCTACGGTGCACACGACGAGAATAACAAGCCACGTATGGACGTCACACCTGATTGTTCTTCGTGGGGTGTAAGAATCTATGACTCGCGTCCGGGTGATGATGGAATCGCGGACATTGTATTGCTCGATGATGCGCAAGGTATCTACGCGCGTCCGGGTCGCGTGAGCTATAACACTCGCTTGAACCCGACGGACCCGAACTTCGTCGCTGGCGATACTTCCGTATTGTTCCGTGTCGAGGTTATCAACCCATTGTTAGATGCCTACGCTGCGATCTATACCGTGGATAAGGCCGGAAACGATACCGTGTTTGAGTTGCGCTACATCGCACCAAAGGTAACGTTTACTCCGACAAGCACGAGCGCACTTATGACGACTGTTGGTGCAGATTCGGTTACTCGATTTGTATTCCACAACAATTCGATTAAGGGGGGAGCACCGATCGTAATCACCGATGCCAACTTCAAGTTAACGGATCCGTCATTCAAGATCACCTCAACGGTGCCGAGTATCCCGGCAACTCTAAAAGGTGGCGATTCGATCGTTATAAATGTAACATATACAGCGAGCGATACAGGAGTTGTGCATCTCGATAGTCTCTATCTGGTAACTGCGAATTGCTTCAATGATACTGTCGCAGTCATCGGCTCCGGCGCTACGCCGATCATCGAGGCAACCGATATTGATTTCGGTGCTGTGCTCGTTGATAGCACGAAGTGCAAAGTGCTTACGGTAAAGAATGTTGGAAATGCAAACCTGATCATCGACAAGAATTGGGTGCTGCACAATGTTACGGAGTTCACCTTCGGGGATTACGCAGTGCTTCCGATCACATTGCGTCCGGGCGCATCGACAAAGCTTTCCTTCTGCTATACACCGCATAAGGTTGGCAATGACTCTACGAATCAGGATTGGGGTACCAATCTGCATGAACCATTCATGCACAAGAATAAAGATTTCTCTGTGCTGATCGGTCGTGCAGTCAAGCCTGGCGTGCTTTGGGATCGTCTCAAGCAACCGTACGCCGTCGTCTGCCAACGCTCCGACACTGTTCGTATCTGGCTCTATAATAACACCTCTTCACAAAACGGTGCAACCGAGCACGTGAAGACAGTGCTTATCGAAGGCGCAGATGCTGCACAGTTCACCATGTGGAGAAATCAGCTCAACCTGACTCCGCTCGGTAACTTTGATATGGCTGTCGGCGATAGCATTTGGGTAGATCTGATCTTCACTCCGGATCTTGCAAAGGGTTTTGCACAACGTCACGCAACGCTTACGGCATATAACGCGACGCAGTCGAGTCCGTATGTAGATATCAGCGCAAACGTTACGCATGCAAATCTGACAGGAAGTGTCACATCAATCAACTTCGGCGTAGTACAACCGGGTGTTGCTGTACCAATGCCATTGAAGATAACGAATTCGGGTGACGCTGATTTTACCGTCGTAACAATGACGATGAGCGACCCAGTCACATTCGTAGCTACTGGGCTCAAAGTTGGCGATGTTATTCCGGCTGGTGCAAGTGTGAACGTGACCATCACAGGTACGCTCGCTTCGAGTGGATCTGTTTCGGGAACACTTAGCATCACTGGTTCGGATAACTGCGCTTCGCTCAGTTTACCACTGACGATGGCGGCTGATTATGTTTCTGTACTCGGAACGGGCAATACCTTCCCCGAGACATTCATCAACTGCCGACACAGTGATGGAAGCGCCTACGCAACGAATAAGGGCACGCGAAATGTGAAGTTAGTGCAAGCGATTATCACTGGCGATGCCACGCATCCGAATGCGGATCAATTCGTCTTCGCAGACGGCTCGACAACCATGGTCGTCAATCGCATATTGAAGCCAGGCGACACCGCAGTCTTCAATCTGAAGTTCTTGCCAACGAAGACCAAGAATCTTAGCGCAGTCATCGAGTACACGTGGGATACAGCATCTGTTCCTGGATTCACATGGACATCGGATGACTATCTATCGGGGCCTGGTGCAGCGCTCGCCGATACAATTAGCGCGTTGTCGGGCGATACCAAGCCATACAGCGTGAAGACCGGCGAAGTGTTTGATGTGCCGATACACTTGACGCATCGCATGCCGACAAACTCGGAAGCCGTTGGATACACGTTCGATGTGACATACAGACAGGATCTCTTCCATCTCGTGAGTGTCAACGTACCTGCCGGTTATCATCTGATTGGCGGATCGGGGAATGCCACCGATGATGGAAATGGCAACGAGACTGTCTATATCAAGGCGCTCGGTGCGAATACGATCGACAATCTGGATGAAGTTGCAGTATTGCGTTTCCAACTTATGGTTGCGAAAGATTTGCATAGCGACTTCACGGTTGCTCACGGCGCGTTCTTCGACAAGGATACCGTTGATTTGTGCTATGTTGCGACAGAGCAGATCCCGGGTAACTTCGTGCCGCAGGATCTTTGCGGGGATAGCACGATCCGTCATAAACTCCGTACCGGAGTCATTGATGGACAGATTACGCAAGTGAAGCCGAATCCGGCGACGACTGTTGCATCTATTGAGTACGAGATCCGTCAACAGAACACACCTGTGACGATCGAACTCTATAACGTGCTTGGTGTAAAGATCCAAACCGTGCTCTCAAACGAGATGCATGAGATCGGAGCTTATCGGGCAAACATCGATGCAAGTGAGTTGCAGAACGGTACCTACACGGTGAAGTTTTCCACCCCGGGCGGTTCGATGAATCGGATGATCGTTGTCAGAAAGTGATCGGACAACGTTCGGTAATTCCGACGAATCGTAGGAAATCGTAAGCAAATAATTATCCCGTTGATCGAAAGATCGGCGGGATTTTTTTGGTGTAGATTTTTTTGGTGTAGATTTTTTTGGAACGAGGGATAGAGTCTTAACAAGCTGCGATTAATCAGGCTCTCCGTCCTCTTCTTCGTCAGTCGGAATGCCTCGCATCTGGCGGAGGATTCTACCGGCGCGGCGCTGAATATAGGTGGTTGGCTTTGAGGCACTCCAACGAATCGGATTGGGGAGGACTGCGGCAAGTTGCGCAGATTGTTGCGGCGTAAGATCCTTAGCGTGTTTATGAAAATGAAAATTTGCTGCGGCTTCAGCTCCATAGATTCCCGGTCCGAACTCAACGACGTTCGCATAGGTCTGAAGGATTCGATCCTTAGGCCAAATAAATTCTATCAGGAGCGTGTAATATGCTTCGACGCCTTTGCGAATAAAACTTCGCCACGGCAGGAGAAATAAATTTTTTGCAAGCTGCTGTGATATCGTACTTGCGCCTCGCATCGGGCGATTCGGGTGTCTGGCATGTGCTCGCTGCGAATTCTCGATCTCGACCATGTCGAACCCGTGATGTACAAAAAAGCGTTGGTCTTCGCCGGCTACAATCGCGGAGTAAAGTGAGTGAGCGACTTCATCTTTTCCAAGATTGGTGTGCATCCAGAGAATACTCTCACCCGCAAATAGATGATCGATGCTTCGAAAGATCATCATCGCTGTGAAGGGGGGATTGATGAACCGCAGCATCGCGACTTGCACTATCGGTATCACGAGCGCGAGCACCGTGATCTTCCAAGCATACGAAAAGAGCTTTCGAAGGTTGATTGAACCCAACCTTGAGGCTTTTACCTTCGCGGATTCTTCAACGGGCGGGGCTCCACTTGGTTGCGGATCCGTTGTTCGGGTTGCGGATGCGGATGATCGTTCGTTCACGTATTTTTTCAACGTTTGCAAGAATAATGCTGAGAATCCCTGAGGAGTACATCCGAGCCTTAGAAGAGGTTCTCCATACTTCGCTCGTGAGTGAGGTGAATGGAAACCGGAGGAACTCGGCGTTTGAGCGAAGAATCGCGCCGTTCGTTTCGCAGATCACATCCGGCTTAACAAAAGGGCATTCCGATTTTGTGGCAACGAAATATCTTCGCGAGCGAGAACTGCGTGAAGCGTATCTCGCGTACTTCATGACGACGAACGTTCTGAAGATATGGCAACCCCTCCGTGAACTTGCGGTGTCAGGATTCTTTGACACACCTCACCCGCTTTCGCTGCTCGATCTTGGAACAGGCACAGGCACTGCAGTTTGGGGAGTGCTGCTATTTCTCCTCCATGAGAAAAGTTGGACGAAGGAGCAATTTGGTACGGCTTCGTTTTTGGCAACGGATTCGGTTAGCGAAAACTTGCATATCGCTCGCGAGTTCTGCGTAGCCTTGAAAAATGCGGCACCATCTATAAGCAAGGTTACCGTCGCCTTTGAGGCGCTCGATATTTCCAATCACTCGAAGATCGCAAAATTAGTGAGTGGACACGCACCCTTTCGTTTGATCACAATGATGAATGTGCTGAACGAGGTGGATGAAGTTGGCGATGATTCGTTGATAGCGACTTTGCTTAGCGTGTTAGCGCCTGATGGTGCGCTCGTATGGATAGAGCCAGCCTCACGTGAATTATCGCGAAGAGCACTCCGATTTCGCGATCGTCTCACGAAGCATCAAGCCTTTATTTTTGCTCCATGTCTCCGAAGCTTGGATTGCCCCGCGCTCGAAGTAGAGAATAATTGGTGTCACACCGAAGTGAAGTGGGAGCGACCTGAGTTTATTCGCCAGATTGATGATCTCACCGGAAATCTGAGACTTTCTATAAAGTCAACGTACGGGGTGGCCCTAAGACAAGATAAGCATTTGACGGATGCACTTTTGGGCAAACGCGATCTTCTGGACGCAGGGAGAGTCGTGAGCGAAGTATTTCATGAAAAAGGGCGAGATCGGGTGTTCGTCTGTAATGAATCAGGTCGAGAGGAGTATGTACTGAACAAGCGGGATCGAAATCCGGATAACTCGGACCTGAAGGAATCGGAGCGCTACGACATAGTGGAATTCACGAATTTGGAGCGCCGGGAGCATGATGTGAAAGTGGGGGAAAATGGTTTTTTCAACATTAAAACCGTCCATTCGGGAGCACGGAGTGTTGATAAGTAGAGATTTTGGGTAGGAAATTGGAGAAAAGTGTGATTTTATTCCATTTTTTCTTTCGTTTCGCTTGTTTTTAGCTTTTTATTTGTGCATATTTGTCCACCGCTATTGATGGTGCACCTGTGGATATCTGGTGGGAGCACTAAAAAGTAGTTTTTAGCGGTAGGAGGCCGGTTCACAAACCGCTCCGCTTTTGAATCAGGGACAAACCTGGCTACCTAATGATCGCAACTCTTGATCGCCTTATGGTACTTGCGCAGAAATTGCGTGATGCCGAGAAACATAGCGAACGGGATCCAATATACGTGGCTCTGGAATTGAACGAGCTCCATGTTTTGACTCGTCTCGTTGAAGACTATCTGGGCGACGTGGATTCTTTTTCCCCACGCTCCTCCAATAATCTGTCGTCTTCGTTCGACTGATTCCTCGTCGGTGATTGATTCGTCAACCGATCTGGAAAAGCTGATCTGGGCGCAAGATCCGTCATAACTATAAAAAATCTCCAGTTTCCTGGTAGTGAGGGTTAGCCGCAGGCGTCTTCGCCGAAGTACCTCGAATCGGCATAGTTTCCGCTCGGAATTATGACAATTCGGTGCACGTTGAAATTATGGTGCAAATTACCCAGGAGCACAAGCAAGGCAATAATTTGATGCCCTACCGCAGATTGTATCGATTGGCGTTCCGATGTGTTGTGTTGTGTGACAAGTTCTTTTAAATTGTTCCAAAATCGGATCACATTCGGTCATGCATCAAGGCGGAACGGCAGCGCGGGAGTAAATGCCCCAATATATTTCTTTTCGCTGAGTCTTTTTTGTCGCGCTTCGGTCGAGGGGCGTGTCTCTTTATAGGTGGTGTGGTGTGCCGTGTTCAGGCTATGCGTCAGATAGCGTTATCACGAGGTCTATAAAACGAAGAAATCACTATGGATCGCCGATCTTTCCTAACACTCTTTAATGGTTCGCAAGGGACAGAATACGTCCCAGCAAGTTCATTGCCTCGTCCGGAGAGTACAGGCCTCGAAGCATACGTTCCGAGTGCGAATGCACCTTGGGATGCGATCAGAGCTGGGCACCTCCTGCGTCGAACGACGATGCTTCCCCGCTGGGCAGATATTGGCACTGTGTTAGCGATGAGTCCGTCGGCCGCAGTGGACGTTCTGTTGAACACTTCGAGTGTGCCTGCCGAGCCTTCGATGGCAAATCACGACACATCCAGCGAAGCGGGGTTGAACAACACACTGATTGCACAGCTTCAAGCCACTTGGGCGCAGGATGCAGCAACCTTGCGCAAATGGTGGTCAGCGACCATGCGAGATTCCGGACTCTCGATCGTCGAAAAACTTACCATGTTCTGGAGTGGTCACTTCACCTCTGAGTTCTTAGCCAGTGGTTCTTACGTTCTTGCAACACTGCTGTATCGACAAAACAAGATGCTTCGCGAGAACGGGCTCAAAAATTTTCAGGATCTTACATTCTACGTTACGCTAGATGGTGCGATGCTCGTCTATCTGGGTGGCAATCTAAATACGAAGGGCGCACCAAATGAGAACTATGCTCGTGAGGTGATGGAGCTCTTCACGATGGGACTCGGATGGTACACCGAAGGAGATATCCATAACGCCGCACGGGTGCTGACCGGTTGGAAGGTTGGTCAGTACAACAACGAGCTCGCACTCAACGGAATTTTTAACCCGTACTTCTGGCCGGCAGATCACGATACGGAGAATAAACAATTCCTGGGCGTCACTATTCCAGCTCGCGATGCCACCACGAACACGGAGTTCTTAGTCAAAAAGGATGAGATTCGATTACTAACCGACACTATATTTCAGGTGCGGCCTCAAGCCGTTGCAAAATTTATTTGCACAAAGCTCTATAAGTTTTTTGTCTATAGCAATCCTGCGGGAACGGATGATGCAGTTATCTCTGCGATGTCCGATCTCTTCATTCAAAATAATTTTGAGATCAAGCCAGTCTTGAGTGCGCTTCTGAAGAGTGCTCACTTCTTTGATAATGCGAATATTGGCGCGCAGATAAAGACGCCCGCGGAATTCGTGATCGGCCTCGAGCGTCAACTTGCGCTCATCACAGATGTCTCGACGAGTATGAGCCCGCTCGGGCAATTGCTATTCGATCCACCGAATGTAAGCGGCTGGCCTGGCTATCACGATTGGATCACGACAAATACATTTCCCGTTCGCTCCGACCTTGCCACAAGTGTTGTTGCCTCGATGGATGACACCTCAACGATGGCGTTCATTCAGCAGTTTGCAAATTATAAGGACCCGAATGGCTTGATCGATAGTGTTGCGGCGCTACTGTTGCCGCGCCCACTTTCGAAAGATCGTAAGGATGCGCTTGTCGGAAAATTGCTCGCTGGTGCGATGCCAAATGAATGGTCTTCGATCCTACTCACGAGCACCGCGACTGCAGCACGTAACATGCGCGACGTCCTGAACACCATCACCGATCTTCCTGATTTCCAACTTTGCTAAATCTGCCTTTTGGGGAATAGGAAATTAGGGTGTCGCCAAATCTACAAATGTTTTTTATAGAAGAATTTATTGACTGATCGTTACCGCCTATGAAACGTCGTACATTCCTTCAAGGCATCGCGGCAACAGCCGCAGCCGCTCCGATCATGCTCAATGGCGTGCCTGCGCGTGCTATGACCTCGCTGCCTTTGCTTGCGCAAATGGAGGCGGATGCCGGTGACAAAATCCTCATCATCATTCAACTCTTTGGAGGTAATGACGGGCTCAACACCGTCATCCCGATCGGTCAGGATGAATATTACAAACTTCGTCCCGTGCTCGGCATCGCCGAAAAGGATGCAGACAATGTGCTTGGAGCGGGCAAAGTATATCTGAACCGAGCGCTCAGCAATGGATCTCGCGGTGGACTTACGGCAATGCTCGGTAACGGCACGGCTGCACTCATTCAGGGCATTGGTTACGACAAACCCAATCTATCCCATTTTCGCTCGACAGATATTTGGCTGAGTGGAATAAACAATTCCGATCCGAACGTGCGGTTGGATACGGGTTGGGTTGGGCGTTACCTCGAAAAGCGCTATCCAACTTTTCCGCTATCATTGCCGGACGATCCACTCGCGATTCAGCTCGGTGGTTTCTCACTGGCGCTTATGAGTTCGAAGGGTCGTATGGGAATCGAAGTCGGCGATCCGAGTAAACAAAAAGGTGTCAGTTCGACGCTCGGAACCCTCGACATGGATAGTGTTGGGACGCACTACGAGATGGAGTATGCATTCGTGGCTGATATCGCAGCCCGTTCGAATAAGTATGCTGCAAATGTCAAGGCTGCTTACGCTGCCGGATCAGCAAAATTGCAAGCGCAATATGCCTCCGATGTGCTTTCGCAACAGATGGCATCCGTCGCAGCATTGATCGCGGGTGGACTCAAGACGCGAGTATATGTGGTATCGATGGGTGGCTTCGACACACACGTGACACAGCAAACCGATGCGCTGAACGGTCCACACCCTACCTTGCTCGGAAGACTCGCTGACTCAACCGCGCAATTCATGTTTGACATGGTTCGCCTCGGATATGCGAATAATATTATCGGAATGACCGTGAGTGAATTCGGACGTCGTCCGGCTGAGAATGGATCGTTTGGAACAGACCACGGCGCATCGAGTGTGCAGTTCGTATTCGGCACACAAGTTAACAGCGGAGTTTTTGGACAGACGCCAGATCTGACAAACCTGGATGAGAACGGCGACCTACCCTATCAAATCGACTATCGAAGAGTGTACACCGAAATACTCGGTGATTGGTTTGGACTGACGCTCCCCGAAGCTCGCGTAATCTTGCAAGATGATTCTCTGACACCGATCGATGTGATCAAGCCGCAAGCGGGTGTTGCCGCTCCGGCACAACCTGTGCGTGTCGAGCTTATCCAAATGGTGAACTATCCGAATCCGTTTAGTGCATCGACAACAGTTCAGATCAATTTAGAAGCACGCTCCACGATACGCGTGGACATCACGAACACTGCAGGCCAACACATTGCCACACTTGCCGAAGGAATGCACGAACCCGGCACATACAAATTCCCATTTACGCAAGCCGAAGCTTCCGGTACATACATCTGTTCCGTCGAAGCGGGCGGTAAGCATTACACACGGATGATGCAGTGCACAAAATAGTTGTTTGCACTAAATAGTAGTACGCAGAGCCGTTGTGCTCGTGGTGATTTTGCTGTAGACCCGATAGACTAACAATTTTGAGACCTGACCGGCGAGCATTGGATCGAGCTTGACCGGAATCCACTGTGTGTGAGAAACGAAAGGAAGTGAATCTGATTTTCGTACCCACTATCCCAATCTCTCAACGAACGCGCGGAGTAAGAAGAAGCTTCTCACAGAGAGGTCACTCACTCCGAAGTTTCGCGTTTTGTCTAATCACAGTACTTTCGTGTTTCGCTTCGAGCGCGAACGCGCAATTCCCTGCGCCCTGCGATAAGGATAAATCGTGCATCGGAAATGCGCTTACAATCAGAGCGACTTCGGGCAAAGCTGCGCAATACGTTGATATAGATACTTCAGCAGTGCTTCGATCGCTCGATACCGCAATGACGTTTGAGTGCTGGGTGCGCCCTGAGTTGCAGCCCGGCAAGCGGCAGTTCATTGGAGGTCTTTGGGGTCCGAACAAAGACAACAATGATCAATGGGTGTTGTACATTCAGGATAACCAGATCGTCTTCGCACTAAGCGCCGATGCTTCGTTCAAAGGTGATGTCGATAATACCATCGCTACGGCGAATGTCGCAGATCTTTATACGCGAGGTTGGGTGCATATTGCTGCGGTGTGGGATGGTGTGACAACGGTCGCTCGCATTTATGTCGATGGTGTGCTCTTGATAAATGCGACGAACTCGCTTTTTCCGATCACGCATTTGCATCCGATCGAAAGCAAGACGCTCTCGATGCAGCTCGCAAGCTGTAATGCACTTTATGATGACACGGTTCGCTTTCGCACCTTCAAAGGCAAGCTTGATGAGATCCGCCTTTGGCGTAGAGCCCTCTCACAACCGGAGGTGCTTTGCCAAAGATACTTATCGCTCAATGGCAACGAGCCCGGGCTTATCATGTATTTTCGATGCAACGAACCAGGCAACACGCAATTCATGTGTGATGCTGCCGGAAATTTCATTGGACGTATGCGAAGCGGGGCGTTCTGTGATACGAGCAATCGAGTGCTCCCCGTAACCTTCGCTGCAGTTCCTGCTTCGGTTACGGGCAATCTTGCTTGCACGGTTGATACCACATTAAGCTTTACCGTCATTGACACCGCGTTCTGCGGGGACCGTGTGAACATTGGAGTTTTTGGCGGCAACTCGGCGCTCTTTACCGTCAGCCCAACGACGGCAGTGTTACAGCAAAATGTGCCGTTCACTTTTACGGTTCAATTACATGCGACGCTCATCGGACCGATCTCAACCGACTTGTACGTCTATAATCAAAATCGCTGCAATGCGCAGATCCGCATTCCGATACGCTACAATCGATCGACGGAGCTATCGTATTCGAAGGGTTCGCTCAATCTTGATACGCTCTACGTTGGATGTATTCAAGAAACATCGCGTGAGGATACGGTGACGATCTGCAACGTGTCGAATCGGGCAGTGACAATCTCGAAAGCAATTTTTGATAGCCTCAGATATTCCTATCACCCTGCGGCACCATCCGGGCCATTGCCGCAAGTCTTGCCACCGGGTGCTTGCTGGAAGATCGTCGTGCACATGGATGTGCTCGATTCTTCGAAGACACTCTATGACACGCTTCGCATAGTGAGCGATGACCGCTGCCCGGGAAGCGGTGCAATTCCAATCTTTGGCAGATCGCAGGAAGTAATCGCCTTGCTCGCACCGAATGGTAAGACACACGTGGACTCAATGAACTTCGGCCGCGTCTGTCCCGGATTCATTAGCAACGTACAACTCTATCAGTATCGAGGTTTAGTGCCGGATACCGTACACATTGACTCGATAACGTATTCGACGTTCCAATTTTTTGGTGCAGGCTTTCAATTTCCGCTGAAGCTCGCACCGAAAAATGCGTACACGCCGACCTACATTCGGTTCAAACCCGACAAACCGGGTCCGTTCACGGGCGAGATGACGCTCTACTCAAGCTATCGTGGCTGCTCGATTGTAAAGCATATTCAACTCGCAGGAGTTGGCATATCGGTCGATGTCGGATTTGATCAGCCGAATATTCTTTTCGGTAATGTTACGATAGGTAAGTTCAAACAAATTACCGTGACGGTCACCAATCACGGCAAAGATTCGCGCCCGATGTCAACCTACCTGAAGGTGGGCGATGTCTTCGCAATCGTCGCGGGAAAGAGCTTTACGATCAATCCTGGTGAGACGAAGTCGATCACCGTCGAATTCCGTCCGAGAGAGCTGAAGACGTATCCGGATACACTTTGTCTTTTTGATCAAGGCTGCTATCAATCCGTATGTATTCCGATCACCGGCACGGGAGTTTTTGATCAGCTTTCGTTCACGCCTCCATTTTTGCGTATGGATAATGTTATCGGTTGCAAGTGTCAGACCGATACCGTTATCGTAGAAAATATTTCTTCTGGGAGCGTCACGATCACTTCGGACAATCTGAATGATCCGAGTGGTAAGCTGAAGATGATCAGTGGCTCCTACGCGGGAAGTTTTGCCGCCGGACGAAAGCTGCAATACATCGTGCAGTATTGCCCGAACGATCTCAATCAAGATCGCGCAGATGATGCCTATATCGATATCAAACTTTCCGATGGGCAGATTTATCAAGTTTTGATTCGCGCAACCTCGGTTGCACCAAAACTATACGTGACGCCGCTGACAACGTTTAACATCGTTGAGGTTGGTTGGCAAAAGCGAGACAGCATCTTAGTGGAAAATGAGAGTGCCGTTCCATTACATGTGACCTCTGTCAGCGTGCCTCCGGGATATGTGGTGATTCAAACATTTCCACCACTGCCAACAACCCTCAATCCTCGTGACACGTTGTGGGTCGAGGTCGAATTCAGGCCGCTTGCAGAGACAAGTTACGATGGGCCGATCACGCTCTCACTCGATGATCCATGCTCGCTTAGTTATTCCGGTGTCATCACTGGTCGTGGACAGATTGTCCGGCTCGAAGTTGCGATGAGTTTTATCAATTATGGATTGATCAAGCCGTGCGATTGTGTGACGCGTGTGATTCCATTGCCGAATTATAGTAACACGCTCCCAATCTCTATCGACTCAATCTGGATTGATGGCGCGGGCGTTGCTTCGCCATTCCCGGCGGTATTCAATTGGAGTTCGAAAGTTAGTCCGACCGGTGCGCTACCATATCTGATACCAAAACTTGGTGCCGATACGTTGCTCGTTTCGTTCTGCCCGAACATCCCTGCCATTCTGGCGAACACGCTTACGAATGCGACGTTGCACATCAAAGCCAGCAAGCCCGGATGGTCGCAAACGTTTACGACCGTTCTGAGTGGCCGACGTGAATTAAATTTCCAGCCGAGTAAAGTGCTCGCAAGCTTCCCTGCAACGCGTGTGGATACGAGTGCTGCACCGATCAACGTAGATATTTCGGTACCGGATGCATTCGTGAATCCGAGTGGGGATAGTGTGATCATTGACGCGATTTCGTTTGCGCCCGACCAGAAGGTTTTCTCGGCCGTTGCAGCCAATGGTGCACCGTTGCCTTGGATCATTCATCGCAATCAAAAATTCTCGATCAAAGTCAGCTTCTTCCCGAGAGCTCCGAAAGATTATGTAGCACGCTTGCTCCTGCACACGATCTTCCCATGCGTCGGGTATGATACATCGATCTTGTGTAAAGGTACAGGTTTTGCGCCTGCCTTCGGTTTGCAGATGGCCTTCGATACTTCGATTGTCGGGAAAGATACGATTCATCTGACCACCTGCGACACGCTCACGCTACCAATCATGATCAGCCGTGCGATACCGCAGAGCATTATTGATATTCTCTTCCGCTTGCAGTACGATACCACATCGCTCAAGTTCTTAGATATCGTTTCACAGTTTACAACCGATGCGACGGTAAATGACTCATCGGGCAATGCGCTCGCGAAGCTGAAGAATGCGCGGAACGTACAAGCCGGAGTAGTCGCTACGTTGAGATTCATCGTACGTGGAACAGCGCGCGGATTCCCAATCATTCTTGATAATATTTTCTTCGATAGCGATTCGCTCGTATTCTTTAAGATCGTTGCAGGCCTCGATAAAGGCTATATTCGGATCGATGATCCGATGATCACGATCACCCAAAAAACGAGCTTTGATACCGTGAATGCTCGCTCATGCGACGACCGAATTGTGATCGTTCGGAATCCCGGATTGATACCCGTCCGTTTCGATTCGCTTTCCGGATTGCCGAAGTGGCATACCGTTACGAAGAGCAGCAAGCCATACCCGACCATTTTGCAGCCGGGAGATTCTATCGTGCTTACTGTGACGTTCTGCCCACGCAGCCAAGTGACGTTCGATACTTCGATGCTCGCTGTCTCGAATCAGCCGTGCCCGATCGCAGATAGCGGCGCGTTGCATAGCTTCGGATATGCTGCACCATTCCCGTTCACACTCTCGATTGGCGGAGTTGTTACGACGGTCGATTCTGTACGCGGGCAAATTGCGGACACGGTGTATGTACCGATTTTGATTGATCGCGATTTCCCACTTTCGCCGATCGACATGAACTATAGCTTGCAATACAACAGGCGCTCGCTCGAATATATGAGTGTTGCCTCGAAGTATGCGAAGGCAACCGTCACGCAATTGCCAGGGGGGATCTCGATCAAACTTCCCGGTTCAACCAACGTGAAGAAGGGCGAGATTGCGAGAGTGAAATTTGTGATCGCTGTGCCGGATAGCATTCTGACACTGATGATCCTTTCGCCTGATCCGTTCACAAGTGACTCCGACCTTTGGCTGACACCAAAGCCTGCCGGAGATACTACGATGGTTCGCGTCGACAAGAAGTGCAACATTACGCGACTCGTATTTACGACAGGAATTAACACGCTCTCCGTACCGGTGCCCAATCCATCGACGAATCGCGTTCGGATTGACGTGGAATTTGTCGAAGACGCGAATGCAACGCTCAAGATATTCGATGCGACGGGACGCGAAGTCTATCGACCGCTTTCGGGTGATGTGCTAATGAAGGGCGGAAAATATTCTGTTGATCTGGATGTTTCACGCTTCTCACCCGGCGCCTATTTCTATCGGATTGAAGCAGGAACGTACCGTGAGACGAAACGTATGTTAATACTTCGCTAAATAAATTTTGGGAGCGTTCACTACCGATTGATGACCGATCAAAAAAAGAGACGGGTATTTTGTGGATGGCCGTTCACCATACGTGTGATCGACTTTTTCGCCGTGTTCATGTTCTTTGCAATCGGCGGTTTCGGTTCAGGCAATTTTGTGAGTCGAGCGAGTGCACAGGGGCTGAATGCTGTTGATCCGGTGGTCGTAGAACCAAGCCATCCGTTTCATCTCGGTCTCTACGGTGGTTATGCAATCAACTTTCATAGAACGCAAGCCGATATTTTTGTCGATTGTCCGGAGTGTGGGCAGTTTAGTCAAGGGACAGGAAGTGGTTTTGCGTTAGGTCTCTTCGGTGAATTGCCCGTGCTGACGGAAGGTGTTCAAGCCTATCTCGGAATTAATTACGCGCAACGTGGTGGCACGTTCGGTGAAGTGAATACGGGTGGATTACCCATTCTCGATCCACAGACAAGTCAGTATGTGACGTTAACACGCAAACACTCTTCGTCGGCCAATCTCGGGTATGTTGTGATCGATCTGGGGCTCAGCTATCGTCCCTTCATATCGTTTCCGATATACATACGCGGTGCGCTCAATTACAATCCGGCGCTCGGTGCTTCTTCGAGTTATCATGAAACCGAAGAAATTATCTCTCCACAAGGTGTGCTCTATCCGGAGAATAATCAAAGGACTCGTGACGTTGCGAGCGGAATCATCACGGGTGTTACTTCTCCATTTGGAATCGCTGGGACGTTAGGCTATCCACTGCCGGTCGGACACAATATTACGGCATCCCCCGAAATAAGTTACTATCAGCCACTGAGCAGTGTGGTCGCTTCGAGTCACTGGAAAGTGTCGGCCTTGCAGTTGGGTGTAGCGCTTCGGTACCACGCTGGTGAGCCCGAGCCTTTGCCACCACCGGCTCCACCACCTCCTGCACCGCCTGAAGTCCCGAAGCCACTTCCACCGGTGATTTCGCTTGCCACTTTGGCCGGACAAAAGATCGATATTCTCGAAACAATCGTCACCGAGACATTCCCGATCTTGCCTTACGTTTTTTATGATAGTGCATCGAGTGCGCTACCGGCACGATACGTCCAGATTCCGGCAAAGGACACGCGGAATTTCGCGGAGAGTGATCTACCGCATCAGTCACTCGATGCGTATCATCAGATATTAAATGTTGTCGGTAGCCGAATGTTGGCTGACGAAAAAGCGGACCTTACGTTACGCGGTACTACAGACGGAAAAGAGACCGTGGGTGATGAAGAGTCTAAAAAGCTCGCAATCGCTCGTGCACAGAGCATCAAGGATTATCTCGTTACTAACTGGGCGATCGCTCCGGAACGCATCACAGTCGAGAGCGGCGGAGCTCCAACATTTCCCTCTACCGAAGAATATCCGGAAGGAATTGCAGAAAATAGACGCGTTGAACTTTCATCGAACAATGATGAATTGCTTCGACCAATTTTGCATGAGCGCTTCAAGCAGCATGTGATTCATCCTGCACGGATTCCGCTCACAACAACGATGCAAGAGCCCGCTCGTGCGGATCATTGGAAGCTCACGGCTTACGCAAAGGGCAAGCCGGTGTGGCAGCAAGAGGGTGCTGGCGCACCACCAACGAGCATTCCGTGGGAGCTTGATCAGAAGAGTGCGACAAATATTGCCGAGCAGATCATGGGACGTGACTCACTTACCTGCGAACTTACAGTAACTGCAAAAGACGGACTGACATCCGTTTCACGCGTGAAGCTTGCAGGAGAAAAATCGGTGAATCCGTTCGAGCTTAGTCGGTTGAGTTTGATCGTGTTCGATTTTGACAAGTTCGAAATCACCGAGCAGAATCGAAGAATGATCTCGCATTTTGTCTCGCACTCTATTCTGCCTTCGTCACAATCCACGATTGTCGGCTCGACCGATAACCTCGGTGAGGCCAGGCACAATCAACAGCTTTCCGAAGGCCGCGCGTTTGCCGTTCGTGATCTAATACTCCAAGAGCGTAGTGATACAAAGATCGTCAGCACGGATGGCGTTGGAGCTTCCCGTCAGCTATATAGCAACGATGCTCCTGAGGGACGCTATTATTGCAGAACGGTGACCGTCGAAGTGCAAACACCGCTCGAAGATGTTGTGCACTAAACACTGGATAGAGTATTAGAAAAGTGCTAGCGAATTTTCTTTGCGTGGTCGTGCGGAAATCTTTTGTACGATCACGTTAGCGAGTGCCCAGATTCCAAGCTCATCTTGTTCGTGGAATCTATCAAGATCGGGGCTATCGAGATCAAGCACTCCGAAGAGCGTACCATTCGGTAGTACGAGCGGTAAAACGATTTCCGATTGCGAACCTGCGTCGCAGGCGATATGCCCAGGGAAAGCATTCACATCGGGCACACGAATTGTTTTTTGATCCCTGGCAGCCGTTCCACAAACACCTTTGCCGATCTCGATCATCGTGCACGCTGGCTTTCCTCCGAAGGGACCAAGCACCAGTCTGGTGCCATCGAACAAATAAAAGCCGGACCAATTTAGCCGCTCGATCTCCGTGAAAATAAAAGCGGCTGCATTCGAAAGCGTGGTGATGACTGGCTCGTCCGCATCGAGGAGTGACTCGAGTTCATTGCGAAGTGAACTCCACTTTTCTGTCTCAGAAAGTTCTGAGTGATCGGTTGAATGAAACATTGCAGGCCGTAAGCGTAAATAACGTGAACGTAAATGGGTTCGAGAACCCGCGATCCCGTTAGTTGGGTCCTTCCGCAGGTGTCGTTTTGGAACCCAATTCGGCATTCGAACAGTTCAGCTTTACTGTATGATCAAGCTATTTCGTAATATGTCGACCGGTGGGATGCCGCAAGCAACGCTTGTGGAGCGCGCACTCGCCTACATTTTACGAGGGTTGACGCTTACGATCATCTTCATCTGCTTGATGGATGCGATCAACGTGGATGTGATCTTTGCTGCCGTTTCGGGCAATATGCGCTATCAGGATAATCCTGCGATTACCGATTCGCAGTTTGATACCGGTAGCGCGACGCAAGCCTACATCAATATTTTTGCCCAGGCCGCGCCGATCAATCATCTTCCGGCCTCGAAGATTGCAATCACCTACAAGTTTCTCGGCACAACGATCTACGAAGATGTCGATAGCCCTACCGTTCTCGATGGTGGCTCGACTGTTTCGCTGATCTATTGTATTCGCGCATACAAAGGTGATGCTGCAAATAGTTACGCCCACGTGCGTCCCACACTCGATCGCACGATAAGCTTCCTCCGCATTCTGATATAGCCCTCAGCGCTTCCAACATACCATTCTGATCGTCTTGATCGCACAACTACCCAAAGTAGTGGTGTGACGCAAAGCACGTTCCGAACAATTCGTAGTATTTGGGATTCGCTAATTTTGGCTATATCAAACTTCTATGCTATTCAGACGAATACATTTTAAAAAGCGTTTTTGGCATGCCGCGCTTCTTGCTGCCGCAATGCTATCGACACTATGGACTCAGCGATCGGAAGCGCAGGAAAACCCGAACGGGGTTGCCACGATCACGATGCACTCGGCAGTTGTCGAAGCATTAGAGCACAATCCAACACTTGGTGCACTACGCTTCGAACCCAAGGCCGCACGTGCGGATGAAGTCACAGCAGGCCTTCGCCCAAACCCAACTGCGACGGTGAATGCCGATTTGCTGCCAAGTGATGGGCTCTCCAGCAAGGACAAAAACTATGGCATATCGCTCAGCTTTCCATTCGAACTCGGCGGAAAGCGAGATGCCCGTTTGGCTTTTGCAAGGGAAGGGAGTTCACTCGCGGATCTGCAATACGCGGATGCACTACGACAAACGACGCTTGCAGTGCGCCTAAGTTATATCGACTTCGCAAGCACGCGAGCGCGAGCGCTTGCGACACAAGAGAATCTTGGTCTCCTCGATTCGCTCGTCATCATCAGCAAGGCGCGCGTAGCAGGAAAGGATATTGCTCAAGTTGAACTCACACGTACGGAAGTCGAGCGAGAAAAATTTGCACTCGAAAGTGCGAAGGCAATGGAAGATCATCGTGCAGCGAGAACCTCTCTTTTTGCTTTACTCGGACGTCCGGCCGGCCAGGTAATTCAATTGCCCGATACGACACTATTTATTGCTGTCGCGGCTATCTCAAAACGTGAGTTGCCATCACTCGACTCACTTATTGCGACCGCAAGTAGCGCAAGAACTGACATTCAGGCGTTGGAAGCTAACGAGCAATTAGCGGCAGCAAATGCAGACTTGCAACGGTCGCTCGCTTCGATCGATCTCTCGATCTCGCTTGACTACATGCGTTCACAATCGATTACCTACTACGGCACAACGCTTTCCTTCCCGTTACCGCTCTTCAATCGGAATCAGGGCGAGATCGAGAAAGCAAGTATCCGACAAGAGCAAGTGAAGCAGCAAACATTCGCTGCGCTCGCACAGCTTCGTGCCGATGTAACGAACGCTTGGTTCGACGCTAAGAATAAACAGCACACACTCCGAACGCTTGTCGAGAGTGTTCTGCAAAAGTCGTTCGACGTTCGATCGGCGATTGAATATTCCTATCGCAGGGGCGGCACATCGCTGATCGATTTTCTCGATGCAGCCCGCACATACAACGAGCTCCGGCAATCTTATGTCGATGCACTCGGTGACTACGCAAAAAGTTTGGTAACTCTCAACGCAATTATCGGAAAGGATATTTTCAATGAAATTCAATAAATCATTCCTCACACAAGCTCGTAAACAACGAGTGAGTCTAAGTTTAATTGTAGTGTTGTTCGGCACATTCGGACTGCACTCGTGCACAACCACAGAACATCCGAACGAAAAGAGCACGGTCGATACTGGTGCGGCCTCCAGAATTCGACCCATCGTTTCGGCTAATGGCGAGAAGATCACTTTCTCGGAAGGAGATTCATCCCGCAAGGTCTTGACCCTCGGCAAAGCGGAATTTAAGAATGTCTCGATCACGACTACCGCTCCTGCTCGAATTATTCTCACTACGGTCTCGACGCCCGGCTCGAAGATTAGTGTGCCGGTTTTCGAGACATCCGATCTAACGCAACTTTTCACAGACTACACACGCGCCAAACACGACCTTGGCCGAGCAACAAGAGAGCTCGAACGCTTGCGTGATCTTTTTGCGCATAATGCGGTCGCCGGCAAAGACGTCACACAGGCCGAGAGCGATCAACTATCCGCACAAGTCACTCTGACGGGTCTTGAGTCACGATTGCTTACAGCCGGGCTCTCAGCGAATGAACTGGAGCATTTGCGTCCGGATATTTCGCTCTTACTCGCCAATGTTCCGGAGTCCGAGATTACCAGTGTACAGATGGGCGAGGATGCACAGATCGAATTCGATTCGTTTCGTGGCGAGATTATGCACGGTCGTGTGCTCGATATCGGTCACGCCGTCGATCCGACTACTCGCACGTTCAATGTGCGAATCGAGCTTGCCAACAAGGTCAAGATGCTGCGCCCAGGCATGTTCGCACGTGCTTCGTTCGGTGTGGATGTGTTGCGCAGATTTGTGGTGCCACAATCTGCTGTCGTCTCTGTGCAAGGGAAGTCTTTCGTGTTTGTAACGACGGATGGAAAAAGCTTCGAACGCCGAGAAGTCACACTCGGTCAACAATCCAAAAGCGATTTCATCATCATGAGTGGCCTGGCCGAAGGTGAATCGGTGGTGACAGAAGGTGCAGTCCTGCTCAAAGGTCTGAGCTTCGGATCATAACAATCTCAATGTAAAGACAAGGAGAAAAATTATGATTCGCAAATTAGTACATTTCGCAATGCGGCAGCGCGTGCTGACGCTCTTGTTTGCGCTGCTCATAATCGTGGGTGGCATCGCATCGTATCTCACGCTCAAGATCGAGGCCTATCCGGATGTCGCTGACACCGAAGTAGATGTGATCACAAAATATCCGGGTCGTGCAGCAGCAGAAGTCGAGCAACAAGTCACGATACCTATTGAGCGTGCACTCAATTCTGTTCCACGAGTTGTGAACAGACGCTCGCGCACGATCTTTGGTCTCTCGATCGTAAAGCTCACGTTCGATGAAGGCACCGACGATTATTTCGCACGGCAGCAAGTGATAGAAAAATTGCGTGGGGCGGATATTCCGGATGGGCTTAATCCCGATCTGGCACCGCTATCTACACCAGTCGGAGAAATATTCCGATACGTAATCGAAGGGAAGCCCGGCATCAGCGCAATGGATCTTCGCACGTTGCAAGATTGGGTTGTCGTGCCAAAGCTGTTGCAAGCCAAAGGTGTAGCTGATGTTGCGAACTTTGGTGGATTGGTGAAGCAGTTTAGTGTGATCCTCGATCCGATCAAACTGCGTAAATATGCACTCACCGTTAATGCCGTTCAAACCGCGATACAGGCGAACAATTCAAACACCGGCGGTAACATCATCGAGCGAGGCAGCCAGGGACTATCGATTCGAGGCATTGGTACCATTCGTTCGGCGGATGACATTGCTTCGATCGTACTTGCTTCGAGCAACTCCACCGGCACGCCGATCTTTGTGAAAGATGTCGGCTCGATCGAGATCACTGCGCTTCCACCATCCGGCGTACTTGGCTATACGGACATCGCTCGACACAACGACGTAAGTAATGGCGTCGAAGGCATCGTCTTGATGCGCCGTGGTGAAAACCCCAGCGAGGTGCTTAAATCGTTGAAAGAAAAACTTGAGGAGGCGAAGGCCGCCATGCCGGAAGGCGTGGAGATCTTCACGATTTATGATCGCAGTGAACTAGTCGAGAACACGCTGCACACCGTCAGTCACACGTTGATCGAAGGTGTGACGATCGTCGTGATTATTCTTCTCTTCTTCCTCGGGAATATACGGGCCGCACTACTTACCGCAATCACGATTCCGCTATCCCTGCTTTTCGCATTCATCGTGATGCGGTTCACTGGTATCCCTGCGAATTTGCTTTCCCTCGGAGCGATTGACTTCGGCATCATTGTCGATGGCGCGGTGATCATGACCGAAGCGATCATGCGAAAATTTTCGCATACACCGAAAGATGTGCGTGATCGACTCGGTACCGTCCGGTTGATCCTCGAGGCTACGCAAGAGGTTGATCGACAGATATTTTTTTCTGTTGTGATCATCATAATTGCGTATCTACCACTGTTCACGCTTACTCGCGTGGAAGGGAAGCTGTTCTCACCTATGGCATATACCCTCTCGTATGCCATAGGTGGCTCACTTCTCTTTGCATTGACGGTCGTGCCGGTTATCGCGACCTATCTCTTCCGTTCGGGTGTGGTCAAGGAGTGGGAGAACCCCATTGTAAAACTCCTTGATCGCTCCTACGGAAGACTTACCGCAACGCTACTCAAATATCGGAAGCTCGTACTGGCTTCCGCAGTTTGCGTTGTGCTTGGTGCGCTTTTCATTGGATCACAACTCGGTACCGAGTTCTTACCTGAACTCGATGAAGGTGCGGTCGTCATTCGAACCGTGTTGCCGGCAGGTATTTCGCTGACCGAGGCCGCGCATTATCCGCCCATGATTCGAGAGGTCGTCAGCGCATTCCCGGAAGCGCGAGTGGTCATCACGCATCTGGGTCGCAATGATGATGGTACGGATCCCTACGGCCCGAACCGCATTGAGACCCATATCGAACTCACGAAGTATGACACATGGCCGAGCGGAGTCGACAAGCATCAATTGCTGAAGGAGATAAAAGCAGGGCTCGAAAACAAAATACCCGGAGCGTCATTCAGCTTTTCGCAACCTATCCTTGACAATGTGACAGAAGCCGTCACGGGGTCAAGTGCCGATCTTGCGGTGCTGGTGAATGGAGATGATCTTGGTAAATTGCGAGCCTACGCCGACACCATCTATCACGTGATAAAAGGCATTCGCGGAGCGACCGAGTCGGGCATCGAGGAAGAGGGGGATCAAGCGCAACTGCGTATCGAAGTGAAGCGCCAAGCAGCGGCGCGCTATGGTATTAATGTTCGTGATGTCGAAGATGTGATAGAGTTGGCTGTTGCAGGAAAGCCCGTCAGCACACTCTACGAAGGTGAGCGGAAGTTTGATATCGTGGTACGCTATCAAGCAAATACGCGTTCGACCGTCGAGGAAGTATCGCGACTTGAAGTAACTTCACCGGCGGGTCAGCGCATTCCGATCTCCGAACTTGCCGACATTCGTATCGAAGATGGCTCGACGATCATCGCAAGAGAAGATGGGCACAGACAAGTTGGCGTGCGAACGAACGTTCGTGAACGCGATCAAGGAAGCTTTGTCGCGGAGGCGCAAGCAAAAGTTGCGCAGGTGTTGCATCTGCAAAAAGGCTATTCGGTCGATTGGGGTGGACAATTCGAAAATCTGACGCGCGCGAAAGATCATCTTGTGGTGATCATTCCGATTACGCTATTTTTGATTTTTGGCTTACTCTTCATCACTTTCAAGTCTGTGAAATATGCACTCATCGTTTTGGTGAATGTTCCGCTTGCACTCGTCGGTGGTATTCTGGCATTGTGGGGCCGTGGTATCAACTTCTCGGTCTCCTCCGGTGTCGGATTTATATCGTTGTTCGGTGTGGCTGTGATGTCGGGAGTCTTGCTGATCGCTCGGTTTAATCAGCTTCGTTTCGTGCACCACATGCCGCTTAAGGAAGCAGTCGAGCAAGGTGCACGCGATGAATTGCGACCGATACTTATGATGATGCTTGTTGCATTGCTTGGCCTCATTCCCGCATCGCTCGCAACGGGAATAGGTTCGGACGTGCAGCGACCGCTTGCAACCGTGATCGTCGGAGGTTTGGCGAGTGCTTTGCTGCTCACACTCATTGTGTTGCCTGCGTTATATTATTCCATCGAGAAGCGAGGGAGAGTCAACAAAGCCGCTATCGCAATCGAATTGCAAGAGCTTGACGAGCATGATCACGCCTTGCAACTTCGCGAAGAGCACGATCGCGAACTTCGGGAGTTGCGTGAGCAACAAAATAATAGTGACACTCACAAACAGTGACGAGTCAATGCGAAAGGCCTCGGTTACGAGGCCTTTCCAAAATGCCTGCGCTCGAATTCCTCAATACTTAACCACTCCCGCGCGTGGAGCTCTTTGAGCCACACCACGCCTGTGAGCAGATTCAGTTTGAAATCGCAAGACCAATCCTGCTCACATCCTATGTCGTGCTCGATCGAGCCAAAACGTGTGCTATCGAAGGTGATAGAATCTTCGTTCACATAAAAGTTGTAACCACTCGGGCAGCGACTCATCATTCCGCGCATCACTTTGAGTGTATCGTGGCGCTGAAACATCGGCATCGCGCGCTTGCTCATCAGCACGTAGTAATTCCTGTAGGGCTCTTCGAGAAACGTGAGCGGGTCCGCGTCATCCGTCTCATCTTCATCTGGCATATCACCGACTGTATCGAACTTGTTCGCGCTAAGCGCGAGGGTGTCGGTCACAGGTAGCTTCGCTACGAGTGTCGGAACTGCAGTGGATTGCGCAGGCACGAGCAGCGAAATTATAGCTTGCTTTGAACTTTTGGGATGACGATTTGTGCGGCCCTTGGCGATATACATATAACCAACCAAAGCGATTGCGAAGACGAGTAGCAGAGCGATCTGCGAGCGTTTCATGATTCACCTCTTACAAAAATGCGCGCGAAGAAATGACAACGTGAAGAAAACGTATGAAGACAACTCATACAGAAAACTTAGGATGCTTTTCCGAATTTGCGCAATTCATAGTCGTATAAGCTGAGCCATTCGGTAGCACCTTCGTCATGCAAGTATACGACACCAAGGGCAAGATCGATCTTGAATTCGGCGAGATTCCGTGTCCCGCATCCAATCGAAAGCTGCGCAACTCCGAACTCAAGGTTCTTATCAGCTTGCTTAAGATTCATAACAAACCCATACCCACTCGGGCAACGGCTCATGCGGCTCAATTCGAACCCTGGGGAAGGAATGTGGCGTTCGAACATCGGAAATATACTTTTCCGCATCAGATTGTTAACGATCTCGATCGCTGGCACGGAGTCGGCTTTAGCGAATAATTTGTCCGAAGCCGTACCTATTGACGCTGTGTGTCCGGACGTTACACCTGCCGTAACTCCAAGCCCGATAACGAGTAATGTGATGAATAATGTTGATCTCATGGTGATTTCCCCAGGATATTTTGCGGATACTATTTATAAGCCGTTCATTCGGCGGTCACTAAATTAGTAACACTTGCATCATGCATTCGACTCACTGTGCCCTTACGTCTTATTTTCAATCGTATCACGCTTTCCACTACGCCCCAATTGATCATCCAACTAACCCAAGCGCTGAGCACGATCACGAGTGAGTGCTCCATCCCAAGTACGAGCGAAGCAAACGGCACCCAAAGTCGAAGCGTCACCGCAGCAAATGTGAGCGCGTAACTTCGATACATCCATTCACGGTGCGCCGTGAAGTCACGTGCTCGAGCTGAACGATATGCCATTAATGTAGTATGAAACCAGAAGATCGCGAGCGTCGCAAAGCCAAGCGCAGCAATTGGGCCACCGTTTGCAAGGAATGCCATATAGAATCCACCCGGCGCTGCAATGAGAAGTATTGCTGCAACATAAATCTTCCCAAGCGTTCGATGGGCCTTGCGAAACTTCTTGCGCGAAACGCTCAGAAGTTGAAATGGACCAATGATGAGCGCAAGCATTCCACCGCTAATATGAATATAGAAGAAGCTTCGCCAAATAAGATCCTTCGGCAAGTCGCCTTTCGCGAGCAGGAAATTGATATCCGGACGAAACGAGAAGTAGGGGATCGTAATCGCGAAAAGAAGCAACGCGAAGAATGCCATCACACTCCAAGCGCCGAGTCTGAGGTATTTGATCGGGAAAACCGTACGCGATGCGGGCCTTGACATTCGATGGAATGACAGATAATCGGAAGAGACACTGGTCACACTAATTCCGTTCACCATCCTTGCTGGTAACAATATGCAGCCTCCCTGAAAAGCTACGGGGTAATCATTGTAACTGTTTCATCGCGGATCAAAGAATCCAAACTGCCTTAGGATAGGTTTGTATGGTGGAATTTCGATCATGCTACAAAGAGGCAAAAACCTATGAATTTCCCTATTTCCAAAGGTAAGGCGACACGTCAGGCGCACGTGGATCTGCCGGAAGGTTCGTTCGAAGAAGAGCACGGCAGAGAAGGCTTTTTTGGCCGAGTTTCGCATCTCTATCACGCGCACCCACCGACGGGCTGGAGTCGGATCGAGGGCAAGCTTCGTCCGCACGCATTTAACTTCAACAAGATTGAGCCCTCAGATATGACCGATCCGCTCGGCGTACCGACGGCTTTACTCTATAATAACGACGTAATACTGAGCATCTCTCGCAGAGCCGAAGCTGCACCACACTATTCGCGCAATGCAGATGGTGACGAGCTCTTCTTCATTCATCGTGGAGCAGGAAAAATCGAAACCGATTTTGGCGTCATCGAATATGAAAAAGGTGACTACATTATCATTCCTCGTGCGACAACCTATCGGTTTGTCCCATCGGTCACGGATAACTTCATCGTGATCATCGAAGCGCATTCTGAAATCTTGCCTGCTACACCGGAACAAAAGGGAATGGTCGGCATGCATGCGATCTTTGATATGAGTGCTGTGGTGATTCCTGACTTCATTCCGTATGAGAAGGAGGACTCGAACGGTCGAGAGTATGAGATCCGAGTAAAGCGATTGGGCGAATACACTTCGATTTTTTATCCATTCAATCCGATCGATCTCGTCGGTTGGAAGGGTGATTTGACGGTGATGAAGATCAACATGCGGGACATTCGCCCGATCATGTCGCATCGCGTGCATCTACCACCGAGTGCGCACACGACGTTCTTAGCACATAATTTTGTTATCTGCTCCTTCTTGCCTCGTCCGCTCGAAGAAGATCCAACGACGCTTAAAGTGCCGTTCTATCATCGCAATACCGATTATGATGAGGTGCTATTTTATCACGACGGTGATTTCTTCTCGCGTGATAACATCGAAGCCGGCATGGTGACGCTGCATCCACAAGGCATTCATCACGGACCGCACCCTAAGGCATTGCGCAATCAGGACAAGCTGAAGCGCACCGATGAGTACGCAGTGATGCTCGATGCGAAGAATCCACTTATCATCGCTCCCGAAGCGGAATCGGTTGAGTGGAAAGAGTATTGGAAATCGTGGATGGATAAGCCGGAAGCGGTGAAAGCATAAGCCGGAAGCGGTGAAAGCATAAGTTGCCTGTTGCACCTCATAAGAGACATGCGTTTTGAAATTCAAAAATAAAATAGTCTTCATCACCGGTGCCACCAGTGGCATCGGTCACGCAACAGCTCGTGCGTTTGCTTCCGAGGGCGCAAAATTATTGCTTTGTGCGAGACGCACCGAGCGATTGCAAGCTGTTGAGGAAGAATTGCTTGCGGAGCATCACGGCCTCGTGGTTCACACGTTTACGCTGGATGTTCGCGATCAAAATGCGGTGAGCAATGTGCTGGGAAGACTTCCTGAAAATTGGAGAGAGATCGACATACTCGTTAACAACGCCGGCTTATCGCGTGGTCTGGACAAATTGCAAGATGGCGTGATCGAAGATTGGGAAGAGATGATCGATACGAATGTCAAAGGCTTGCTCTATGTAACCAGGGCGCTGGTGCCTGGTATGATCGAGCGAGGTCGTGGACATATTGTGAACATCGGCTCCATCGCCGGACATGAGGTTTATCCAAAGGGCAATGTCTATTGCGCTTCAAAACATGCGGTCGATGCAATCACAAAGGGTTTACGAATGGATCTTGTCGATACGCCGCTTCGAGTAACGACAATTGATCCGGGTTTGGTCGAGACGGAATTCTCACTTGTTCGCTTTCACGGCGATGCGGACAAAGCCGAGAAAGTGTATCAAGGTTATACGCCGCTTGCGCCGGATGATATTGCTGATTCGATAATTTGGTGCGTCTCACGTCCTGCGCATGTGCAGATCGCTGAGATAATTATCTTCCCCACTGCACAAGCTGCAGCGACAATCGTCAACCGAAAATAATACGAACGCCCCCCAGAGCTTATGCTTCTGGGGTTTCTTCGCTTGGCTCCTCTTTCTCTTCGACCGCTTTCTTTTTGCGCCCACCAACAGCGCCTCCGATACCAACGATGATGCCGGCGATTGCGAGGATGTTCGCGATCAGAGAGATCGTCCGACCTTGTGCGTATCGTGCGTCATAATAAGTTAGCTTGATCGTGTGCTCACCAGCCGGGACCTTCATCGCACGGAACGTATGATCAGCCTTGTAAATCGTTAGTGGCTTACCATCAAGCGTGGCCGTCCAATCGGGATACCAATTGTCGGACATGAATACGAGTCGATCACCTTGTGTGTTGGTCTTGATCTCGACCGATTCATTCTTGTATGAAGTAACATCAGCGTGCTCCTTCGCCTGATCGATCTGATTCGTATCGACCACACCGAGACCTTCCGGCTCCTTATCGAAATAGAGAACATCACGTGGATCGAACACGCCATCATGCATTGCGTGAAGTTGATCGATAGGGGCTTTCACCTCATAATGCCTTACGAGAAATACTCGCGGTAGTGCCTGCGGATTCTGCCATACAACTGTTGGCTGCGCTTTCTGCTGACCCTCTTGTGCTTGGGTTTGCTCTTTCGAAATATAGACCGGCGTGAACCGAGCTTGATCTTCGGTGATCGCGCCGTTCGCGATGATATACTTCGTGTTCAACATATTCCACATAAATGGATTGTTGATCACATTGCCGTTCGCGTTGCCCGTGATATCGACGACATCCTGATAGGAACGCATCTTTGCAGCATGATAACCGGCAATAGTCTGCATGCCAAATGCGGCGATCGAGTTACTAACGGCGTTGTTCAGATCAAGGACGCGATAGAGGCCTTTATCTTGTTTGATAAAATCCACGTAATCATGATTGGCAAAGTGTTCGTCGTATTCAGCCTTGGTTGTGATCTCGAGCGGACGCGTATCGACGCGCCAAAGATCAAAAGCAGAAAGTACAAAAATCCCAACTCCGAGTATGAACGGCGAGACTTTCATTCTGCGCAAGAACATGAAGATGAGTCCCGAGGCAACAATCAGGAGTAACATTCCAATCACTGCATCATTCATTGCAACCGACGCAACGTATTCCTGAAGCGATACAATGGTAGACACATACGACTTTCCACTCTTGGCCATATCTGCCTTCATGCTGCTCTCGAATGCACTCCGACCGATGAGAAATACGATGAGCAGTGCACCACCGGCGTACATAGCATACTGAAAATATTTGGCGACTCTCGATTCTTCTTGTCGATCGTTCGCCTTCCAAATCTTGAGCAGATACTCCAGCATGAGCCCCGCCAAGATTGGAAAGCAAAGTTGCATCAGGACGAGCGCCATACTTGGTGCTCGAAATTTATTGAAGACCGGGAAATTATGAAACATCGGTCCGAAGACGACCGGAAACGTCCCGCCAAAAGAAAGCAAAATTGCAAAGACACTGATGATCGCAAGGGGCCCAACGATTCTATCCTTTTTCCACAAGACGAAAATTCCGACGACCGCGAGCAGCAATACAATAATGCCTGTATAATTTGCTGTGTCGGTAAACGGCATTTGTCCCCAATAGGTCGGCAGGCGAACGTTGTCCGGGACATTGAGATCACCACCCGAGTATGGCATCTTGCCATAACCAAACCAACCCGGTACAATGAAGGTGATCATTTCACCTGGTGAGAACGACCACTGTGTTGCATAATCCCAATCAAGTCCACCAGATTTATCGACACCTGCAGTGCTCGAAGCTTTCTTCGGAGCGTCTCCACTGTTATCTGCTATTGGTGCTGAACCACGAATGGAAAACGGCTCATAGCCGAGTGTGGACATATAGCGATCGGCAGACATCGCAAATGCAAACCCTACCATCAAGAGCGAAAGCACGCCTGCACGCAAGATTGGCACAATGCTTTCTTTGCGAATCAGATCATTGATCACTCCATAGATAAAATAGATCAGGATCGCAAGAAAAATATAGAACGCCATCTGCATGTGCGTGGACTCAAGCAGAAAATGGAACGACGTGCCGAGCAACGCACACCAAAAAACGACCATCTGCCACTTCATCCCCTTGCGCCGAAGCATCTCGACGCCCATGAAGATATAAGGCATCGTCATAATGGCAAACACTTTTGTGTTGTGACCGATCATAACATACGTGATGATCCACGCCGAGAACATCGCGCTAAAAGCAGTAAAGAGTGCAGCAAGCCGAGTGGTGTTCCTCGTTACTCGCATGAAAAGGAACATGCCGAGGCCGAGAATAAAGTAATGCCAGACATTCGTCATGCCGTCCGTGTTGCCGAAAAGTGCAACGGGTACGGATTGGACGAGATCGAATATCTCGTGCACGACGTCGTTCGTTCGATTGCCGGTGACGACAAGTGCCGCGAAGGCCGGCATACCGCTAAAAATATTGGGAATCCATTGCGGCACATCAACGCCAGCTTTTTGCGATGCCTCGGTAAAAGGCTTGAAGCTTTCGCTCGCGACATTATCACCCGCGTTGAATGTGTGGTCTTTGTCGAGCGCCTTCATAAAAAAGAAGACGAGCGAGAGAAAAATTATCACCACCGAAACCAGATCTCGCCAACGCTCCGGAAGCATCCGATCGATAGGATCTGCCGAGGGCGCAGTGCGCATTTCGTGCAAGCTTTTGCTCGCACTCTTTCGGGTTTGTGCGGGCTGGTTGCCTTTTGTCGGTCTCGTGCGATCAGATGCCATGCGTTTTTCGAGTTCGGTGCCAGTAAAAGAAAGTCAATACCTGAAGGATCCAATGGAATTTTGCCGGAGCGGCGAGTCAGCCGCAAACCTGAAAGGAATGCAACTTATCGCGGGTGAAAATAGTGCGTAACGAGGTCGAGTACGATGATTTTGTTGAGAACTGGCGAGCCCTCGGATGCACCACTAAGCGACCCTGCGGGTAGAAGTTTTTGATGATCCGAACCCCTTATTTTTGCCATAGAGGCTGCTGTTCTTATCCTCGTAGCGTTCTAATTTTTCCAGCACACGGAGCCAAAGCCAATCAAACGGAAGTATTTGTATCGCCTCGAAGATCTCGTTGTAGTCAGGTGTGGAGGTCTGCAATTGACTGAAGTATTTTTCGCCTTTGATCTTGGTCGCGGTGTAGGAAAACGAGGTGCTCTCCATAATCAGAAGCAACTTAAAGAAGAACGCACTCTGCCTATTCGAATGCATCTGAAGATAGCGCGACCGATAGGTCCGGAGTGCTTGCATACGGTTAATGACGCCCGTGAAGTCATCATTCTCGAGCAAGTACAATATGTGCATCAGCAACACAGCGATGTTGAATCCCCGTTTATCTTTTGCATAGGTGGGCACGAGCCGAAGAAATTTTCGCTTGTCGAATTGCGGCGGAGTCTCGGGCGTCTCCGCTTCCGACCGCAGATTTTTCAGATTCTCCAGATGCAATCCGTACCGAAGGTAAAGCTCAAAGATGCGCCACTTCTCCTTACGTTGCTCCTGTTGCAGATCGAAACGGGGATACTTGCTGACGGTCTCAAATATCTCCTCGGCCTCCTGGAAATGCTCCGTCTGCAAGGCGAGAAGGAAATAATACTCCATATAGAGAAACCAGTTGGTGTCGCCGGTTGGGAAGCGCTCAGCGCACTCAGCAACGGCGAGCTTACCCCGATCGTAATCTCGCAAGTGAAGATGGCATACCAATCGTTTTAATGCAAACTCACCCAATCTGGCCTTAGAAAAAAGATGAATCCGTGAGCGAATGTAGGATTCCGCTTCTTCGCAGATTTGGATTGTCTCCTCGAATCGCTGGACAATCTGAAATGAGAGTGCGCGTAGCCTAAAGTATTGGAGGGATATCTCGTAGGTATCATACTCCTTTCGGATTTTTTCCAACTCGTCACTGTACGACGCTGCTAACTCTGCGACTTCCGGTTGTTCGGCGCCGGTTGCAGCAAATTTGATGGTGACGCGTCGAAAATACCCAAGGGCTTTTGTCTCGGCGATCAGCGTACCGATAGAATGCTCAATTTCCTCGCTAACTCGCTCAAAGGCCCTTGAGTCACCGGTTAATGAATGGTGTTCGCTAAGTTGAAGTTGGAGGGATAGTGCGATGCTCGTGAGCTCAAATTTCTTCGCGAGTGTGAGCGTTTCGTTTGCGATTTTGATTGCTGCGCTTCGTGCCCCAAGTCGCAAGAGCATGGTTGACCAAAATAGTCCCTTCTGGCATTCGAGCAATACTCTTGTACTTTCTGAATATTCAGGCTCGCGCATTTTGAGCAGCAGAAGCGCGTGAAGCAACCGGCGCCGAAGCCGGTGTTTGAGGACCGAAAGTTTGAGACCGCCATGCTCTACTCCGAAAATCTCACGAGCGGCATCACTATCTTCATGGAAGGCACCATTTTTAATCCCTTGGAATAGTAGCTCAACCTGACTGGTTGGGTTTTGTGACCTATTCGGATAAAAAACTTCCTCGAATTGAGGAGGAGAGCCTGTAAATATATACCCGATTTCGCGCAATAATTTCATCTTTCCAAATCGATAAAATATGCTGAATATTGGCTGGTTTCAATGTTCTATTCCAAAAGAAAACAGCTGCGAGAATTTGGCCTTTCATCAATAACGGCCAAATTAGCACGATTTATATGTAAATAAATCGTAAATTAGTTCATTTTTTTGAGGCATTTATGATGCAAATTTGTATTACGAAGTTCGCAGTTATAACTTAGACAACGAAAATTAGGAGAGAGTGACATGATTACGGTGTATGCAATTTTGCTATATCTACATATGATTTTTTCAGGCACGTCATACACGCAAGCTACGATGAACACAATCATCGCTGCGAACCAGCCTTCTATTACGGCGATCCAGCAGGACTCCGTCCTCTTGGATCAAGTTATGACCCAGTATGGTGACATTGCGAGGGGGGTCGAAGTCATCGATCCGAGCGAAGGCAAATAGCCTAAAGTTTGGAAGTCCGCATTTGGGTGCGAACCCGACCGAGGACTTCAGTGGTATAGAGTTCAATCCACTTAATCTGAAATAGGTCTGAGTCTTCTTGACGTTCGGGAGTAGATGTAGCGGAAGCTGCGCTGCTCCCCCAAGCTGGGAGGGGTCAAACTTATAACTGCAACACTCGTCCTTTGGGTATGGGAGAAACATCTTTTACCTTCTCCGTACCCGAAGGAGTTTTTTTGAAGAGAAATTTTGGTGTAAATGTTTGCCCGTAATTTCCTTCGCCCGAAGCGCCCCAAATTAATCGAATTAATATACCAATTCAATCGAATTGATGTACCCACAAGGTGATCAACGACTTGTGATCCATTAGATTACTCTTCTTTTTGTATCGAATTTTGCTCGGGACTTTGTCGCCGATCTGCACGTTCTACCTTCTCGCTTCACAGAAGTCTTCGATTTTGCACATGACAAACTTCACACCTCGCGAGCGCAAATACGTTTGGTGGTTAGCCGGATTTACATTTGCTTCCCGCGTGGTGCTCGGGTTGCGAGGTGAGGTCAATCAGGCAAGCCGGTTATTGCTCGATGATTCGTATTACCTTTTTAGTTGCGCACGCCACCTTGCGCTCGGTCATGGAATAACCGCCGACGGTATCCATCCGACCAATGGGATTCAACCACTCCTTGTCTTTCTCGAAGTGCCGTTCTTTTGGATTGCGGGCAACGACAGATGGCTCGGTGTTCAACTCAGCTTTATTCTCTTCGCATTGTTTAGCTCGGCATCTGTCGTGATCGCTGCGCGGGTGATGTCACACCTGCGAATTCAGAATGATGCGGCCCGAGAGGTCGCTCCAATGCAGAATCCCGTCATCCTTTGCGCCGGCTTATGGGCTATCAGCTTTCCGCTCTTTGCACTCATGATGAATGGGCTTGAGACCAGTCTCTACTCGCTGCTCATCTTGCTTGCGATCGATCAATATATCGTAATCGAAGCTTCCGCACAAAGATCCTGGATGCAGTTCGCTCGGTTTGGCGGGCTGCTCGGTCTGTTGATACTCGCTCGCATTGACGCACTTTTTTTCTTGCTCGCGATAGCAGTGTTCGAACTGGTAAGATTTCGTGCGGCGTCGATTCCAAGAATTGCTGTGCTCGGAGTGACAGCGCTTCTCGTGAGTGCTCCGTGGTGGATCTATAATTATCTTGGCTTCGGAAGCTTCCTGCCGATTAGCGGACAAGCAGAATCGATTGGTGCGGTCGATCTGGGAAGGAATCTTGTGGTCGCCTTAACCAGATTCGCAAATATTTCCGTTGCCGCTTTCGCGCTCCCATATAATCAACTCGCGAGCTACCTGCAGATCCTACTTTCGCTCGCGATTCTGACAGCAGTCGTGTTTGTGATCCGTCGCTACAGATTGCACTCCGGCCTGCGCAAAGGTTATCGTCTTGATGCACTCGCTCCGTTCGCTGTTGCAGGTGGGATCCTCGCGATCATTTACGTCGCCCAATTTCACGCACCATATTTTTTGGATCGCTACTTTCAGCCGATACGAATTGTTTGGTTCTTTATAGCCGCTGTCCTTATTGCAAAGGTATCATGGCAACCTACGTCGAAGCTTGCGCGATATGGTGCTCTAGTATATATGATTGCGGCCACAATTTTTTTCGCGATATTTTACTCGCTGAATTTTACTGCTCCACACGTAAGCGATCTCTACCGAACCGCACTTTGGGCAAAGCAACATCCGAACGTGATAGTCGGAATGGAGCAGTCGGGTGTCGCAGGATTCACCGCGGACAATGTCTGGAATCTGGATGGAAAAATGAATCCTGACGCGATGCGAGCGATCAAGGCCGGCACGATCGCAGCCTATATTAACAGCCAGAAATTTTCGTACCTCGCCGATTGGGATTCGATCGTACAAGAACTCCTCGTGCATGCGAACGCCGTGCACCAATACAAGTTGATTGACAGCATCGATCGAGTGCAGATCTATCAGCGTATCGAGTAAACCACACGAGCTCCCGCTGCTTGCTGGCGTCGTTTGGTTTTATCGCAGGATGGTTAGATGCTGCTCGTCCAAATCCAGTATAGAGGACGCCTGCGCGTTATGCGCTCGCAGAAGTTTCAGCATATATTTGCTCTCTGATCAAAGTATAGAATCTATGGCTGAATTAAAAACGAAGGCAACAGCCGCGAGTGTCGCGAAATTCTTAAAGACGCTTGCTGATGCGCAAGTTCGCGAGGACTGTAATACCATCATCCAAATGATGAGTAAAGCCACAAGAGCCGAAGCGAAAATGTGGGGCAGTGCGATCATAGGCTTCGGAGATTATCATTATATCTACGAAAGCGGTAGAGAACTCGACTGGTTCGTCATTGGCTTCTCGCCGCGGAAGCAAAATATTACCCTCTACCTCACAACGGCGGGATCGGAGAAGCACGAAGCGTTGCTCGAGAAGCTTGGCAAACACAAGACCACCAAGGGATGTCTATATATTAAGAAGCTTTCGGACGTCGATGAAAGCATCCTCAAAAAAATGATTGAGGCTACCGTTGCTGGAGTAGAAAAGAAAAAGAAGCAATCATAGCACGTGCTATTCTATTGCTTCTTTCTTTAGTAAATACTATCACCTACAAACTTTCGCACTTTCGCTACTCGTCTACCGATAGCGGGTTTAGAAACCCCAATTCACGATTCCGTGGAATCCATCGACAATGCGTACTTGCTGTTCGGTTGGCATGACAAACTCTGTGTGATGCAATCCACCGATAAGTTTTAACCTATCATTGATACGCAATCCGATACCAACGGTGCCAGAGATATAGCTGCGAAAATGGATCGTAGTCTCGAACTCTGAATAACCAAAAATACGAGCGTTCGAAGATTGGTACTTGAAGCGAACGAATGGCGCATTGACGAACGGTTCATCGCGGCTGTTGCCGATCTGATACCGTGCTGCGCCGAGCGTCATCATAAACATTCCATCACCGTTGATATCGGTGGTGAAGCCAGCGGCGTAGAGCAGGAGATGGTGCGCAACGTGCATCGCTTGTCCGGCGATACCAAAATTATTGCCATCGATGGTTGCAAAATTATTATACTCGATCGCGATTCTTCCATACTTCGCCATATCGTATGCATTCAGCGTCGGCAAATTCGGAGAAGCGAGTGACATCTCGACTTTGAGTCCGGCGAGATCACTGATAAATCGTGGGAAAGATGGAATGCCGCCGTAGTACGGATTCGAAAGCAGTCCGCGCTGTCCTGCCAAACGCTCTGCGTATTGCGCACTGACCTCTCCACGATCAATAGCCGAGATCAAGCGGTTCTGCTGCACATCAAGCGTTACACCGAGGAGTTCTTCACTCAAAACCGAAGAAAGCTTCAGCGTCGAAGCGTCACGAATCTCTTTTTGATTATCAATACTAACACCGACGGTGTATTCTTCTTTTGCGTTGACAATAAGCGGATTTGTGCTGCCGAGCAGAACATCGTAGCTGTTCGTGCGTACGTCTGCTCGGACGATCTCCTCATGCACGAGTGCACCATCTTTGCCATAGACGCGAATGCGAAACTCATGTTCGCCATCACGAACTTTGATCGTGCCGGGTAGCACACCATGAAAAAGCACTTTGCTCGCAAATCCCAACTGTGATGGTGTGGCACCGGTGAATGCGTTTGCAGTGGACGTAGCAAGAAGCATAGCACAAAGCGCGCAAGCAGCGAGAATCAATTGTGTGCGCAGTTTCCCTTGAGACTGCATAGGAGTTTTAGTCATGTTCAACGGGTCTCGTTTTGCGCTTCGGGAGTGTCTGAAAAAAGTTGAAATATTTTTAATCTTTTTTCTCACATTCTCCGAATCGCGGTCGTTTTCACGTGGAATAGGATTGCTTCTAATCCTGCCGAGGTGGGAATTCCAAGGCGCTATTCCACTAAGATATCTTCCTCTGGTTGTAACGAACGAATCGAATATTCGTAGCCCCTATTTAACTGCTCTACTCAACCGAAAAGTCATCTAGAGCGATACTCGATCTGAATCTCGGAACTACGATGTACAATTATACATCGTAAGACACAGTAAGTCAAGTCTTAAGTTACAGCTTTCCGGGCTCTAAATGTAAAAGTACAAAATAGGCAGTTGCAAAAGTGTCCAGCAATTTTGAGCGTTGTCCATTTTTGGGACGTTTCCTATTCGGCTGTCGTTATGCGCTTCAGCAGGGACTGCTTTGCGGTTTATTCACGCAACGTTTTTCGTAATCGTGCAGGAGTGCACTGAAGCCAACTTGCTCAAAAGAACCATCCCAAAGCACAACGGAATAACACTCGTAAATTTGCCTTCACTAAGATATACGAGAAGAATGACCCGAGGGTTTTTCGAGGAGAGTGTTCGAGTAGAGTGGTAGAGCGGGAAATTCTGAACCAAAGAGCCTTTGCGCCGAAGCTACTTAGTTAGATTAGAGATTACAGTGTATTAGGATTAGCTTTTTTATTATCAGAGATTATGCCAGTCAGTCCAGCGAATGCCGCGAATAAAGAAGTGGCCACAGGCTCAACCAATGGTGCGATGCCAGCCAAAAAAGGAACACATAGTTTTGAATTTGATGTACTTGTTCTCGGTGGAGGCCCCGGAGGTTACCCCGCTGCTATCCGCTCTGCGCAATTAGGAATGAAAGTGGGGCTCATCGAGCGTGAAAAACTTGGTGGAGTGTGTCTCAACTGGGGTTGCATTCCAACCAAAGCACTCTTGAAGAATGCAGAGGTCTTCGCGCAAATGCAAAACGCAAAAGAGTGGGGTGTGAGCTTTGATAATATGAAAGTCGATTTCAAAGCCGTTGTTGCTCGTTCACGTGCCGTAAGCGATCGCGTTGTCAAGGGCGTCGAGTATCTGATGCGCAAGAATAAGATCGAAGTGATCAAAGGCAACGGTGCGCTCACCGGCAAGAACTCGATCGAGGTAACCGGAACTGACGGAACAAAGCGAACGGTCACAGCAAAGAACATCGTGATTGCAACCGGCGCTCGCGCACGCATGCTGCCGGGACTCAAAGCTGATGGGAAACAGATACTCTCGAGTACCGAAGCGATGTCGATGGATCACATCCCGGAGTCGATGACGATTATCGGCGCAGGCGCGATTGGAATGGAGTTCGCATATTTCTATCATACCTACGGCACGAAGGTCACGGTTGTCGAGATGATGCCAAACATTCTTCCGGTCGAAGACACCGATGTCTCGATCGAACTGGAAAAAGTATATAAGAAGAAGGGCTTGCAGATCTTTACCAAGACGAAGGTCAATGGTGTCACGGTCGGGAAGGGCAAGACGATCGTCGAGATCGAACCCGTTGCCGGTGGTGAAAAGCAAAAGCTGGAATCCGAATGCACGCTGATCGCGATCGGTGTCATGGGTAATTCGGAGAACGTAGGTTTTGAGAAGCTCGGCCTCAAGATGACGAAAGGATTTTTGGATGTTGATGATTACATGCGCACAAATGTCGAGGGTATTTATGCCGTCGGAGATATTGCCGGACCACCTTGGCTTGCGCACGTTGCTACGCATGAAGGTGTAGTCGCTGCCGAGACGATCGCCGGTGAACACGCGACACCACTCGACTACGATAATATCCCGGGTTGCACTTACTGCCAGCCACAGGTTGCAAGCGTCGGTCGGACGGAGCGCGCACTCAAAGAAGCAGGCGTTGCATACAAGGTTGGTCTCTTTCCATTTACCGCACTCGGCAAGGCTCGTGCGATCAATGAGACGGAAGGATTTGTGAAGTTGCTTGTCGATACAAAATATGGTGAGATACTCGGTGCACACATGATCGGACCGGAGGTTACCGAGATCTTAGCAGAGATCGTTGTCGCTCGTGCCCACGGTGCAACCGCACTCTCGTTACTCAAAACGATTCACGCACATCCGACACTTTCCGAAGCGATCATGGAAGCCGCCGGTGTTGCTGAAGGAGAAGCAATTCATATATAAATTATCGGATTCACTATTCGTGCTTACGCACAATCAGTTATGTATATCAGCAATCGTCGTTATCAAACGGATCCCAAGTCAGCCGATGAGGTCATCCGTAGAGTCGAAGATGGCTTCGCACATATACTTTCCGCGAGCCCTGGTTTCGTGAATTACTATTGTTTTCGGAACGCCGACGGGATTATAAATTCGATAAGTATTTTCAACACCGAACAAGAAGCCGAGTCATCGAATCGTGCGGCAGCGCAATGGGTTTCGAAGCATCTCGCTGAGTTATTGCCGAACCCTCCGGAGATCGTTGCCGGAGAATTGGGTGTAAGGCGATAAGCTTCGCATGCAACTACTTAATCTTGGTCTGACTCCATATTCCGAAGCGTGGGATCTGCAACGCCGCATCTTCGAAGGAGTGGTAGGTGGCCGCGGTGAGGATACACTCATCCTGCTCGAACATCCGCACGTCTATACGCAAGGGCGCATCACCGATAAAGATAATCTCCTCTTCGATCCCTCGACGCTAGATGTGATCGGTGCAGAGACATTCGAGATTGATCGTGGTGGCGACGTAACCTATCATGGCCCCGGACAACTTGTCGGCTATCCTATACTGAATCTCGCGCACTTCAAAGAAGATCTTGGTTGGTATCTTCGAACGTTGGAAGATTCGATCATCGAGACATTGAAATATTATGGCATCGTTGGTTTCGGAATCCCACGTCGCACAGGTGTTTGGGTCGGTAGCGATGGCAATGAGGAAAAAGTTTGTGCGATCGGTATCAAGGCATCACGTTGGTGCACGATGCATGGTTTTGCATTCAACGTATCGACCGATCTCTCCTACTTTAATCTTATTGTTCCTTGCGGAATCTCCGATCGAAAGGTTACAAGTCTTGAAAAGCTTTTGGATCGAAGTATCTTGATGGACGAAGTTCGACAAGTCTACGCAGAGAGCTTTGCGAAGGTCTTTGAGCGCACGCTCGTCGAAAAGGAGAGCGCCCCGATCGCGCTCGCTTAGCTTGCGAAATATGGAGCGCATCATTATCGTCGGCACCAGTGGCTCCGGCAAAACGACACTTGCACGTACACTCGCAAATCGGATCAACGGAAGTCACATCGAGATTGACGCACTCTTTCACCTGCCCGATTGGAAAGAGACACCGGACGAGGAGATGCTCGCAAGGCTTGACGAGCTCACGAATGCCGAGCGCTGGACGACCTGCGGTAACTACCGAAAATTTCTCATCCCGATCGCACTCCCAAAAGCCGACACCATCGTTTGGCTCGATTACAATCTCGCGTTCGTGCTCGCTCGATTACTTCGTCGCACATTTCGCAGGCTTCTCAGACGTGAAGAACTTTGGAACGGCAATCGTGAGAGTTGGCGAATGTTCTTCAGTCGTGAGTCGATTTTCTTATGGGCGCTCAAGAGTCATTACGCAAATCGGCCGGTTTACTCAAAACTTTTCGCGCACGAAACGGATCGCTTGATCCACCTTCGCTCACCCCTCGAGACAAAACAGTGGCTGAACTCAATAACCTCGGACCTTGATTGAGCCGCAGCCGCCGCGGTCTGGTGTATCCCCGCAGGCCTACCAAATCTTGAACTATAACCCGATATGTCCACGTAAGTCTTCGATGAAGATATTCAGCGGTGAAACTTTGCCTCAACGATCGCTCGCATGTCACACCTGGTAGCACCCGAATTCCCGATCTTCTTACGGAAGCCAAAGCTATTTGCAAGGCTGAGAATTCCCAAATGTAGTGGTATTGTCGTGGTGGGTTTTTGAGATTATGGGATTATGTTCGTTTGTCGAAATGGGCGGAGTGTTTGGTAGGCAGACACTTCGTCCGAATTCGCAACAGTGATTGGTCAAACCGCGAGTGAGAGAGAGGAATTGCTTTTTTGAAAGTGACGCTCGCGGTTGACTGATCGCGTTTTTCTATTTTTTTATCTGCCAACGGTTCGCCCGGGACTTCCAGTCTTACGCGGGTGTCCGACTTATCATTTGGGTATTCTCATTTCCGCATTATGAAACGCTTCAGCACCCTACTTCCAATTCTGTTCTTGATCGTATTTTTTCAGGCATCATCGGCTCACGCACAGAACAGGGCGTTTGGAGCAAAATCCTTTTTATTGGATGATGGCCTCGTCCCCACACATACGGTGACGCTCAATTTCCCAGGCCCAGGTGCGGGACCGGCGAGCAATGTAGTCTTCAATTTTCCGAATTCCGGAGGGACCTTAGTGCCGATCGGTGCGCTTGACGGACAAACGCTTCGTTGGAATGGCGGCACCAGTTTATGGGAAGCTTCGAGTCTGTTGCTAAATAGTGGTACGGCCATCGGGATCGGCTCGGCACCATTTCCTAGTGTGGGAAAGCTAAGCCTGCTGGATAATATAACCGCTACTGGGTTCAATCCAGTATCTATCTATTTCCTATCCACGGTGAATCCGGCAGCTGGTCCCGGAAATATTTACTATGGATTGAATCAGGAAACACAAGCCCAAGGTTCCACTCCGATCACAGCCATTGATGCGGGTCCGATTGGCATAGCAGGTCGAGGCACGTCTATTCGGATAGGTGCAAATAGTGTCGATCGACTCATCGGTGTTGTTGGCAGTGGCGAGAACAACGGCACCGCAACAGCAAATAATGTCTACGGACTTTACGGGCAGATCAAGAATTTTACTGGTGGTACCGTCAACAATGCCTATGCTGTTCACGGTATCGTCTTCGGTGGAAGCAACACGGTGAACGCTTCGGATTTTCACGCTGCGAACGCCGTGAATTCGGTTACCAATCTATACGGCTTGTTGATCGATCCGCTGACAACTGGCACGTCATCCAACACCGCGATCCTGTATAATTATCCGACGAACCCATTTGCAGTCAATGGTGACGGCACGGTCTGGCTCGGAGGAAATCCACCGTTTCCAACCGGAAGCTTAGCTGTAACGCAAACAACAACGGACGCAGGTGGCAACCCGATGATACGCGGTACCCTTACCGTCAATCCGGTTTCTGCTTACAACTGGGGTAGTGCGGCAGCAAGCTTTCAATTCAAAGTTGGTGGTACGGGAGATATGTCAAGTGCGAATGTGATTGGTGTCTCGGGTTCTGGGTCGATGAATCGTGTGGCTCCAAACACTGTCGGAAGTTTGATCGGCGGTACCTTTAGTGCTATTGCCTCCGGCAGCGCTAACATTACAAAAATGTTCGGTGTAAGTACGCTCGTCAGAAATTTTGGCTCCGGCACTGCCCAAAATGCGTATAGCATGTATGCCAGCGACGGATTCGGTCCGATGACAAATCAATATGGCCTCTTCATTGAACAAATGACAGCCGGCACCAACAACACTGCAATACTCTATAACCACGCAACAAACCCATTCTCGGTCAACGGCGATGGAAGTGTTTGGATCGGTGGATTTCCGCCGCTACCAACGGGAAGCTTAGCAGTAACCCAGACCACTCCGGATGCAGGAGGTGATCCGATGATTCAGGGAAGACTCACCGTGAATCCGGTAGCCCCGTATAACTGGGGTAGCGCTGCAGCTAGTTTTGACTATACCGTTGGTGGAACTGGCGATATGAGCGGCGCAAGCGTGGGTGGCGTTACCGGCAGTGCACACTCGAATCGTGCTGCACCAAACACTGTCGGAAGCTTGATCGGAGGAAGTTTCGACGCGATCGCACTTGGCAGCGCCAACACAACCAAAATGTATGGAGCGACGACGCTTATTCGAAACTTCGGTACCGGCACCGCACAAAATGCTTACAACTTTTATGCGTCCAACGCATTCGGCCCAATCACAAATCTTTACGGTATGTTCATCGAACAGATGACAGCCGGTACAAAGAACGTTGCGATTTTGTACAACCATGCGACGCAACCCTTCACGGTTACCGGTAGCGGTCAAGTTGGAATTGGAACAGCTACTCCGAATGCGCAAGCAGCGCTACACATAGCAACTACGGACGCGATGATCGTACCGGTCGGCTCAACCGCGCAACGCCCATCAGCGCCAGCAATTGGGATGATCCGCTTTAATACCTCGACTGCTCACTTCGAAGGCTATAACGGAGCAACGTGGAATAATCTTGATTAAAGAATTGCGCCCTCCTCCATCGCTTTGCGATGGAGGGATGCAATACATTTAGGTGAGACTCACAAATGTATTTGGATTCGATTCGCGCATGAGCGCATAGACTGCGTCGACAACCTCATCGGCTTGCGGCTTCGAAAAATAATCGCCGTCGGTTCCATACGCGGGACGATGTTCCTTTGCCGTAATCGTAACTGGCTGTGAATCCAAATAGCGATAACCATTCTCTCGCTCGAGTACTTCTCGCATCATGAACGAAGTCGCGCCACCCGGCACATCTTCATCAAAGAATACGATGCGATTAGTCTTCTTTAGAGAGTCTACAATCGAGTTATGAATATCGAACGGCAATAAACTCTGCACATCAATCACTTCGAGTGAAACTCCCAAACCTTCGAGCGTCTCGGCGGCATCCATCGCAACTTTGCAGCAAGCACCATACGTCACAAGCGTGACGTCGCTACCTTTGCGCAAAATTTCCGGTACACCAATCGGCAACGTGAAGTCATTCATGTTCGAAGGGATCGTCTCCTTCAAGCGATAGCCGTTCAACACTTCGACGATGAGCGCGGTGTCATCACTTGCGAGCATCGTGTTATAAAATCCTGCGGCCTGCGTCATGTTGCGTGGCACGAGTACGAACATGCCTCGAATCGCGCTCAAGATCATACCCATCGGCGAACCCGAATGCCACACGCCTTCGAGTCTATGTCCGCGTGTGCGAACGATGACCGGCGCTTTTTGTCCACCCATCGTGCGCCATTGCAACGTTGCCAGATCATCCGACATTGTTTGCAGGGCAAAGAGCAGATAATCGAGATACTGAATCTCAACAATCGGGCGCAAGCCTCGCATCGCTGTGCCGATCGCTTGTCCAAGAATCGTCGCTTCGCGAATTCCGGTATCTGTGACGCGCAACATTCCATGCTTAGCTTGTAGATCTTCGAACGCCTTATTGACGTCACCGATCGCACCGATATCTTCACCGATCGCAAAGACTCTCGCATCGCGAGCAAGCGCGGCATCGAAACATGCTTGCAAAACTTGGCGACCATCTACCTTGGTCGCAGCATCGCTAAATTGCGCTGGGATCTCCGGTACTCGAAACGCCGACTCTGCTGATTCAGAATAAACATGCGAGCCGTAGCGTCGAGTATTCTCATCCATTACGCGCGTCTTGAACGCGAGCAACTCATCTTTCGCTGCGTGAGATTCAGTGCGCACAAGCCGAAGTACCTTGTTGACGGCCGTCATAGTATCTTTACGAAACGGCTCTTTAATTTGTTGAAGCTCACTACTTATTTGCTCGATCTCACTCTTATGTGAGCTACCCTCAGCAAGCTTTTGAAAACTGTCAGCAGCAATCGCGATCTCTGATTGGATCGGATGTAGGTACGCTTCCCATGCACGTCGCTTAGCTTCAGCGACAATATCTTTATCCTCGGCTTCGAGCAGTGCGAGTGCCGATTCCGTTATGACATCACTTGCGATCATCCACTCACGCATCTTTCGATTGCAATCAAACTCTTGCTCCCAAGCAAGGCGCTCTTTGGATTTATAACGCTCATGACTTCCCGAAGTCGAGTGACCCTGCGGTTGCGTAAGTTCGGTCACATGCAGAAGTGCGGGCGAGTGCGTTGTGCGCACACGTGTTGCGATGCGTTCATAGGCAGCACATAGCGCTGTGTAATCCCAACCGGGGACTGCTTCGATGATGTATCCATCACCGCTGCCATCGTCTGCAAATCCGGCAAGTGCTTTCGAGATCGACTCCTTGCACGTTTGATACGATGCCGGCACAGAAATTCCGTAGCCATCATCCCAAACAGATACAAACATCGGAATTTTCAAAACACCGGCGGCATTGATCGACTCAAAGAACAGCCCTTCGGAGGTGCTCGCATTTCCAATGGTGCCGAAGGCGATTTCGTTACCTTGCTTCGAAAACGTTGTGAGAGCTTTTAGCGCAGGAAGTTGGCGATAGAGCTTCGAAGCATACGCGAGCCCAACCAGTCGAGGCATCTGACCCGAAGTTGGACTTATATCCGCTGATGTATTATACATCGCCGTAAGATCTTTCCAAGTCCCATCGTCATTTAAACTCCGAGAAGCGAAGTGACCGTTCATCATCCGGCCACCGCTTGCGGGCTCTGCCTCCAAAGACGGATTAGCATAAAGTTGCGCGAAGAACTCTTGAATGGTCGACATTCCGGTCGCGAACATGAACGTCTGATCGCGATAATAGCCGGAGCGAAAATCTCCTTTGCGAAAAACTTTCGCCATCGCAATCTGCGGTACCTCTTTGCCATCGCCGAAAATTCCAAACTTCGCCTTTCCGGTCAGAACCTCTCTGCGCCCGAGCAGACTCGCCTGTCTGCTCTGATTGGCAAGACGGTAGTCGGCGATGATCTCCTCTTTTGGATAGGGAAGCTTGGTCGAAGCGCGCTCGGGTGTAGGCTTCCCATTTCCATTTTGGGATACCTTCGTTGTTGGGCTTGTCGTTTTCTTCGCCTGTGTTTTCTCTGCCATTCCGGATTGGGGTAGTTCGAAATTGTGCTTCTGAGCTAGCGCCTCTGAGATATCAATGCGCCGATTTGGACTTCCAAATTCTGCGAATTCTCCGCAGAAACGACAGAACAAAAAGGAAAGCGGTTGAACTCCGCATCCGACTTGAACTCTTTAGCTGACTTAGAACTCGACACTCGAGAACCGTAAAGCTTAGAGCTGGTCTGCGAGATCGCTTTGATGGCTCGACGTTCGAATATTAACGATCTTTGTATGACGGATTAACGAACACGCTCACATAAGGGTATAAAATATTGGGCAAAGGCAGCGTGAACTTCAAGGTTCGTGAGCCCTGAACGTTCTGATGGATAATATACCGGAGTTCGGGGGGCAGAGTAGCTACATTCGGGACACCACGATTGGATTATGGATTATCCTTCCGCAAAAATTAGACAGGTAGCGGGGTAGTGTACGATATAGCGCCTGAAATGGTGAAGCTTCGGTGTTAGATTTAATGCCTGCTAAGTGGCTGTTTGTATGTATAGCAAATTTTTATTTTTGGATCGATCAACTTTCACTGAATAGAATGTCAGAGTCTTTGGAGCTCCTTGAGCAGCAGTACATAGAAGCAGAATCCCCCGAAGAGCGCACCGGTGCGCTTGCCGACTATGGGGCAGCGCTCGCATATAGCAACTCGCATCTTGCGTGGGAGCTTGTCGATGCGTATTTATTGATCGCACGTAAACTCGCAGCGAAGCAAAAGAAGAACGAGCCTTCGCTTGCCAAGCTTCTGCGCACTGCAGGGCTTTGCCAAGCGTTGATCTCGAACTACGATGGTGCTGAGGCTTTTTTTACCGAATCGATCGATCTTTTCGACAGGCTCGGAGATCGGACGAACGCGTGGAACACCCGCAACTCACTCGGTTCGATTATCATGTCCCGAGGCGATTATGAAACCGCGCTTGCGCTTTTTCAAAAAAGCAAAATGATCCTGGAGGATCTCGGAGATGTGCAAGGGATTGTGAAGACAATCAACTGCATCGCTACAATCTATGGCAGCACCGGCGAGTATTCGCGAGGCATCGAACTGTTCGAAGAGAGCGCACGGCTCAGCGAGAAAAATGCAGATCAGTATGGATTATCGAACGCGCTTTCCGGAATAGGCATCATGCAGACGTCGCTGGGCAATTTTTCGTCGGCACTTCGGTATCAAACCAAATCGCTCTCGATAAAAGAGGAGATCGGCGACAAGTTCGGCATTGCGAACGGATTGAACAACATCGGCAATGTCTACGCAGGCCTTACCGAGTGGCGTTCTGCGCTCGAATATTATGAACGGAGTTTGGATGTCAAACGTGGAATCGGGAATGCGAAGACGACTGCCGGTACATTGATCAACGTTGGTGAAATGCATTACCAACTTGGCATGTATGATGTCGCCAGAAAATATTATGATGAGGGTACCGCACTCTCCGAAAAGGTTGGTGACATGAATTTTTTCTCGACCGGTCTTGGGGGGCTCGCGAACGTCTACCTCCAACTTGGGGAGTTCGCGAAAGCACTCGAGTACGTTGATCGCGCCGAAGAGATCAAAACGAAGATCGGAGATCGCCAAGGAATTGTCGAAGCCCAACTGACGCGCGCAAAAGCGTTTACGCTGCTTGGCGACTCAGCGAGTGCGATCTCGACGCTCGAACCGTTGGTTCTGCTGGCGAAAGAGATGCATGCTAAGCCAATCCTCGCAGACATATATGAGCAACTTGCTTCGACCCATAAGCAAGCTGGTAATCCCGAAAAAGCACTTGAGAACTACGAGCTTTTTCATGCAGAGAAGGAAGAGATTTTGCGTCAAGAGACCGACCGGAAATTGCAGAATCTAAAACTCGATCACGAGCGCGAGCAAGCCGAAAAACGATCCGAGCTTTTACGTTTGGAAAATGAACGGATCGAACATGAGCTCGATCTCAAAACGAAAAATCTTGCCACGATGGCGATGTCGATCGTGCAGCACAGCAATTTTCTGAATGTACTCGGCAACGAGCTCGGACAAGTCGCGGGTAAGGCCGGAGCGAAGGTGAAAGATCCACTCAAAGATATTGCCAAGCGCGTCAAGCAGCAATCGCAAGCAAAGAAAGAGTGGAAGCAATTCGAGCAGCAATTGCAGAATTTGAATCACGATTATATCGCTCGCCTTGCCGCACGGTATCCGCAACTTTCACCCTCAGAGCTTAAGATTTGTGCACTCCTAAAAGTCGGGCTTGGCTCGAAGGATATCGCAGATGTGCTCTGCGTGACAGCGCGTTCGGTCGAAACATTTCGTCATCGTATTCGCAAGAAACTCCTCCTACCCGCCGAGACGAATCTCTCGGCATTCCTTTCTCATTTTCGGTAGCAGTTGGGATAAAAAAATCTTACCGGCCGCTTGTTGTGGTTTTGTAGTGGTACCAATTGACACGAGGGGTAGTATGTTCGTTGCGAATCGGTACGCAATTATTGAACAGATCTCTTTGTCGGATTCCCAGACGTAAATGTGGGCAAACTGGGTTGGGCCACTTGTGGTCTATAGCGCGCTTCGATCATTTGCTGGGTCTTTTGTGATTCGCGGTCTTTGATTCTTTGACTCTTTGACCGCGAGTCGTTGCTGATCGGTATTTGACATCGTGTTTTTCCGGCTGGGGGATCTGTTCAAGCATTGCGTTACATATTAATCTCGTTCAACTGGAAGAGTTGCGCTTCGTTTCACATGACTGGAACGAAGCGCTTCTTTTTTAACCCAACACTATGCTGAAAGAAAATCCGAATCCCCTTCCAAACGCTGCCAAAAACATCGAATTTGAGTGGCTGACCCGAAAACCATAGCCACTATCTGCACCGTAAAAATTCTTTACTGCCCGAAACAGTCGACTTTGCCACATTTTGAAGATTTTTAGTGAAATCGGAGAGCATTTGGCTAAAAATTTTGTATATTTGAGTGAACTCTCTCTCGACGAAAATATATCGAAGGGATCAGTACTATGAAAATTCGAGCACTATTGGTAGCGGGATTGATGATGGTAGCCTTTAGCCTCACGGCTAATGCGCAGCCGTTTACAATCACCTCGAGCGTTATCGGCTCGGGCGGTGGTCCAATGGCAGGCGGTGCGTTCAGCATGAACGGCACAGTCGGTCAGGCGATCATTGGCCCTACTACGGGTGGAGTATTTACAGATGATCAAGGTTTCTGGTATACAACACCAGGCGCTATTGCATCTGTGAAGATTTCTGCACCGCAGGCGAGCGGATATGAACTCGGGCAGAACTACCCGAACCCATTCAATCCTTCGACGACGATCCGTTTTTCCGTTCCGGAGCGCACAAAGGTTAGCCTGCGTGTAATGAACCTCCTGGGCGAAGAAGTGGCACGCGTCATCGATCAGGAAATGTATGAGCCGGGTACGTGGGAAGTCGATTTTCTGGCTAAGGATCTTCCATCGGGTACCTACGTCTATCGTCTTGAAGCTGGCAACATCGTAAAGACGAAGAAGATGGTCCTGATGAAGTGACCTGAGTCTCAAGTGAGTGGTTATCACAATCACCCGCTTTCGAAAATTCTATTTCGACGAGAGATACGACCCCCTCACCGCGAGGGGGTTGTGCATTTTATATGGCGAACTTTGTGTTGTACTTTTGCATAAGCGTTTATTCTTATAGTAGTTTATCCCTAAGTAACCCAAAATTCGTATTCGCTTGAACATTAACTCAGGCTTGAACATCGACTCCGATAAATCCGACCCCAGCAAATCCGGCCCCAGCAAATCCGGCGCCAGCGATACCAAACATTCGCCCGCGCATCCGTATTTGCTCCTATTCGGAAAAGCGTTTGCTTTCGTGCTTGTGCTTGGTGCGAGTATGCAACTCCTTTTTATGTCGGTTCATGGTTATGAGAAAGAATATTTTGCGACCGATCTGTATTGCTGGGTTCGTGCAGTGAAGCCGCAACCGAAGGTGCTCGTGATGGGTAGCAGCACAGTGTATTATGGTCTGAGTCCACGAGTGCTGAAAGATTCTCTCGGACTTCGAGATGGCGAAGTGATCAATCTTGCTGGTCCGATGCGCACTTCCTTGCTTAGTTATCATATCTGGTCTTCATTAAAGCATGCATCCGATAGTGTGCGTGTTGTACTCTATGGAGTTGACCCTTGGATCTTCTCCGAAAAATATTATCAAGCGGAAAATTATACGATGCTGCTGTGGTCACCGTTGCAGCGTGCGGAGATCGAGCTTGATCGACAGTTTCCAGATTACGTTCGCGAAGAAGCGTTTCGTGGAGTGGTCTTCACTCGCGTGCTGAAGCAAGTTCGCAACAATCGTGGCCATATTGCGATGGAAGTCGATACTGCACCACCAGATTACGGTGCAGAGGTGCTTCGCTTCAAACCAAAAAACTTTTGGGACAAACCGGCAGAATATTTCAAACCGTATCCGTTCTTTTCTTTCGCCACCATTTTTCTTGAGCGATTGCGAATGCTAAAGCAAGAGGTCGAGGCGAAGGGTGCGGAGTTTGTGATCGTACTGCCGCCGAAGCGTCACGGTTGGTATGCGGAATACGCAAATGATTGCGCCGAAGTCGATCATGATTTTGCAAAACTTCTGAACCAGTATCTCGGTCCGGTAAAAGTGATCGGGAGCTTTCAACTCCCGAAATCCGAGAAAGAGCAGTCGCTCTTTATGGATGACATTCATCTCGGTGAGCAAGGTCAGCAATATTTTTCCAGGGAAGTAGCAGGACTGGTCAAGAATCTTCACGCGATCAGGGCTAGTCCGGTCAAGCCGCTTGCTGCTTACTGACCCTCGCTTACTACTTAGCGCCACCTGGCCGAAATGGTGTTATTTTTGTTGATAGTTTTATTACTGGATACTGCTTTCGCGTAATTCAAATCGTTGACTTCGTCCGATGCTTGAAGCTCTCAAAAAATATTTTGGTTATTCCGAATTCCGTCCGCTGCAGGAAGAGACCATAAAAACCGTTGTTGCAGGCCGTGATGCATTTTTGCTAATGCCCACCGGCGGTGGAAAATCACTTTGCTATCAACTGCCGGCTGTCTTGCTCGACGGTCTGACGGTTGTCGTGAGTCCGCTTATTGCGCTCATGAAGGATCAGGTCGATCAGCTGAATGCTCTCGGAATTCCCGCCACGTTTCTCAATAGCTCGCTCGAAGCCTCCGAAACAGAGGATCGCGTTCGCAAACTCAAGCGTGGCGAATATAAATTACTCTATGTTGCACCTGAGCGTTTGGTCATGACGGGCTTTCTCGGTTTTCTCGACCGACTCAACGTGCGACTTTTCGCGATTGATGAAGCGCATTGCATCAGCGAGTGGGGTCATGATTTCCGCGCTGAATATCGACAGCTCTCCATAATAAAAAAGCGCTGGCCGAAGGTGCCACTGATCGCAATGACCGCCACCGCAACAAAGCGCGTCGAGAAGGATATCCTGACGGAACTCGGTCTGCGTGATCCGCATCGTGCACAAGCAAGTTTCAATCGCCCAAACCTTGCCTATACCGTTCGACCGAAAGTAAAGCACTTCAAAGAGCTACTCGACTTTTTGAAGCAGCACAAGGGTGACTCCGGAATCATCTATTGTTTTTCACGCAATGGTGCGGAAGAACTCGCAACTGCGCTGAAGACCGAAGGCTTTCGCGCACTTCCGTATCATGCAGGCCTCGATCAGCAGACGCGCATTCGCAATCAGGAAAAATTCAGTCGCGATAAGGTCGAGATCATTTGCGCGACGATCGCTTTCGGCATGGGGATCAATAAATCCAATGTCAGATTTGTCGTGCACTACGATCTGCCAAAAAGTCTTGCGGGTTATTATCAGGAAACCGGTCGTGCGGGTCGCGATGGATTGCCTGCCGATTGTCTGCTCTTCTTTGGTCTCGGCGATCAAACCAAGCAAATCATCTTCATCGAAGAGAAGCCCACGGAAGCAGAGCGTGTGCACGCACGGGAAGAACTCGACCGCATGGTTGCCTACGCACAGAGCCGTATCTGTCGCCGTGTTGCGCTGCTCGGATATTTTCACGAAGTGTTCGAAGGTGTGCCGTGTGGTGCATGCGACAATTGTTTGGTTAGTGGATCGCAGGACATGTTCGATGCAACCCGTGAAGCACAGATGTTCCTTTCTTGCATGATGCGTGTCCAACAAAGTTTTGGTGCGGGACATATCATCGAGATTCTACGAGGCTCGGAGTCCGAAAAGATCTTTAACTGGCGTCACAACAAACTCTCGACCTACGGTATCGGCAAATCACACTCCGCCGATGAGTGGAAGTGGATTGCTGCCGAATTGCAGCGACTGGAATACATTCGTCCTGATCACAATCACCATAGCGTACTGCGTTTGATGCCGAAGGGTGCCGATGTGCTCAAAGGCAAAACCAAAGTCTCGATTTATTATTCACCGAAGCGCCCAAAAGCGCAACGCGAAAAGGAAGGAGCGCTTGCAGCACCAAACGAATCACTCTTTCAGGAATTGCGCGAATTGCGCAAACGTATTGCCGAACATCAAAGCGTCCCACCCTATGTCGTCTTCAGTGATCTCTCGCTTAAACAAATGGCGTCGATCATTCCGCTGGATGTACCTGCGTTGCTTAAGATCAGTGGCGTTGGCGAAACAAAAGCGGAGCGCTACGGCACCGAATTTCTCACGGTGATTCGTCAGTATGCGAACGAGAATCCGAACCTGGAACCGATCGAACCACCCAAGATGCCAATGATCGCGGAGATGGATGGTGCAACCGAGACGGCACGCGTCACTGCAAAGATGATGCGCGATGGTCTAACACCTAAACAGGTTGCCAAAGAACGAGACCTTACGCTCAGCACGGTCGAAGCACATCTTGCACTCGCGGTCGCCGATGGCTTTGCGGATCTTATGCCTCGACTTGTTTCTGAGCCGCGACGTGCGCTATTGCAGGCTGCATTCGAAAGCATCGGTTGGGAAGTACTGAAGCCAGTGATGGAGCATCTCGTGGAAAAATATCCGGAGAATAAATTCGAGTACGCCGAACTTCGTTACGTGAGATCCTATCACATTGCTGAACAAAAACAAAACGGGGAAGTAGATCTTTCGGCGAAAAGCTCACACGTTACAAGCTAATAAGTCTTTTGGAATCTTGTAGGCAATAAGACGCAAGTTTCGAAGGGCAGGAAGAAATAGGTGTCTATTCCTTGCGTTTTCTTTTTCGTTAAACGAGTAAAAGGCAGCGCGTGTTTCAAAAAATCTGCTTCGAGCGATTGCACGCTTCGATTGTGGCCTGATTTCAGCGCAACTTTATTTTGGGCTTACTCCCATTTTATTTGAAACATTTCGGAGGCAATTGCACAATCGGGTTTCTGCCGATAAGCGAAGTGAGTTGTTTTTCTATGTTTCCGAACTGTGATGACCGCGTGTCACAAAGTATCACCAGATCGTAGACCGATTGAGGAATGAGAACGATAGCTTTATAATCCGCAAGTCCGGAATATGTTGCGAGGCGCGGATAGGAATGCCCGATCAGTCCGTGACCCCATCGAATTATTTGCGCACAGGAATCAGTTGCATTTGCATTGCGAGTTTCGGTTGGGACGATCATAATCTCCGGCCGTTCATGTGCGATGAGCGCGAGCACTTCGTCCGCGTTCGAAGCATGCGCGATAGAGTTAGTGTTCAGCCCGACGACATCAATGTTCTTCATCCCGGAATAATAGGGCAGTTTGCCCGCATCGCCCCACGCAAGTGTGAGTTGCTCGTGATTCGGAATCGTACGAAAGATCTCGGCGATGGCTTCGTATCGGTAGTCAAATGTTTGATCACGCGTTATGTATGCGTGCGCATTGCGAATACGCACAGCTGAAAATAAATGGAATGCGATGACCAGTACGATAAGTGCTGTACGTGCAAGCGTACTCTTCATGCGCAAACTGAGTTTGTATACTCCCAGACTTGTAGGAATCAATAACACGATCCCGATCGTCACAAGAAACCGATCATAGTTCGGCTGCATGGGCTCTGGAAAAAGATAGAACACAATCAAGAGAAATCCCCAAAGAAGCGATGCCCAAACGGCGATTGGGAATCTTGCAGCATTATCCGACCGTGGTCTGAGAAACACAAAGAGTGCGAGCAGAGGAATATAGAAGAGCGCTTTGAGATAACTCGCAACACCAGCCAAACCGTGCATCGGAGTACCGTGGCCCAATTGAGGTTGACCAACCTTGACATAAAAAGAATTAGGTAAGAGCCATCCAAAATAAAAATACTTCCACGTTGCATAGAGCGTGAGCGGAAGCACGAAGCTTGTTCCAAAACTCATGATGATCTTCGCGCGGCTTTCCCGTTCACGAATAAATACCACAAACAAAATGATCACACCCATCAGCGCACCCTCAGGCCTTGTGAGCGCTGCACACGTCGCGAGCAAAAAGCTGGAGCGATAATTCGTGCTCATCGTTAGACTCCGAACACATAGCACGACAAACATCGCGAAGAGGCTCGTCTCCATACCCGACCACGCGTTGTACCAGATGAATGGATCGATCAAATAGAGTACGCTCGCCAAAAATGCCGGCCAGAGCAGATCGGTATTGAGATATTGCTTGAGCAGTCGAGCGACGACTTGATATATCGCAATACTCGTAACAAGCGTTGCAAGAATAGATATAATCTGTGAACATGCGACAAGATCGAGATTCAGAAAACTACACGCACCCAGCAACACGACAAAAAGAAAATTCGTATACCCTTCCGTGTGCGGCCCACCAATATTCCAAACGAACCCATGACCGTGGGCAAAGTTAGCAGCATAACGAAACGTGATGAAGGTATCATCGAATGGAAAGAGCGAGCGATACGGCAAACTCCCGAGTGCGATCGCAACGCCGAGAAGCAGCAAATATAGCTCGGGATATCTTCGAAGAATATTCTTCAATGCGAGGTCACGTATATATTCAATTCCACCACGGTTGACGGTTCAGATGCCCCATATACCAGAAGATCCCGCTCAGCACATGCAGCACAAAGACACTCCCGCAAAGATAGAGCTTAATCCGCGATGCATTTGGTTCGTCCCGTTGATGCAACGCACGAATGAAGATGACGAATGCAGTGACAAATAAGATGAAGAGCGTGATCTGTCCGCACCAAACAAAGTTGCCGTGCGTCAGTCGCTCACCGGACTCACCAAGAAAATACGTATAGAACGCACCGAATAAAAATACAAGCCATGAAAACATGATCGGAAAATCGGCAAGCGCTTGCTTTCGGTAGAAGAGCGTTACCGTGAGCGGAAAAAGTATCGAGAAGAGAAATCTAACTCCAAGCCAATTCCAATGAAAGAATGCGAACGGTGCGAGAATAATGTGGCTCTCGCCAAGTGTATCGTTTTGCTGATGCGTGTAGGTGAACCAGAACTGCCAACCGAGCACCATGATCGAAGGCGCGAGCAATCCGAAAATCACCTGCTTCCATTGCAGCGCGCGCTTCATTATGAGGCGTAACACGACCATCACACCAACGGCAGGCAAAAGACAAATAATAAAATTCGGCTTCGCGAGTGTAGAAAGTATCACGACGAGTGCCGTCGCTATAACCTCGCTCGTCGAAACTTCTTCCTCGCCAAAAGCTCGCAGCGAAAGATAGAACAGCAAGAGAGCAAGCGGACGCAACAGGATCATCGTCGGATTATGATACGTCGTAATTGCGAGATAATCCCAGTAGCCCCAGTGCAAATTATGCGTGAAGAGCGTGAAGACGAGTATTGGCGCAACCGTCATGAGCGCAAGAATGCTCAGCATACGCTGCCCACTTTGCATTGCGGAGACGCTCGCACCGAAGCGAGAATTAAAAATGCCGTAGAGCACTGCACCCAATAGCATTTCGAACAGCAGAGCGATGATAAGCGCATCCGTTGGAAGCGCGAGCTGTGGAAGCACTTGATGCAAACCGATGAGCAGGACCGGATAAAGAAAGTGGGGAAGTATGAGCTGGCCCGAAGCTTCCATTTGACGAGCAAAGATCTCATGCCCGCCAAAATCCTCACCACCCGACTGCGCACCAATGATCGGCACAAACACAAGCGCGATCAGCGCGAATAGAATCGCGAGCTGAATAAAATCCCTCTTTGTAAACTGGGGCATCAAAGCAGTGCAAGCAAACGTACAAGAATTGCATGCAATATAGCATCTAACCGGCGTTGTCTCGCCTCACCGACGAATTAAAGTTGCAAGTTTCAACAACGATACAGAGGGAAACGAACAAGCAGACTCAATCCGTCATCGCTGCACAGCAAATTTCAGGACTGTCGGATTGCCTACGGTCGGAGTGAGTCGCATTTGAAATGCTCCATTCTCTAATGTATGTATGTCGATTTGTCGTGCGGCGGTCGTGGTGCCTTCGAGCATACGTTGGCCTGTTGCAGAAAATATCTCGTAGTGCATTGGCTTCGCTTGTGCTCGATTGTTGCGAAGCATGATGAATGTGTTGGCTGGATCGGGAGCGACACTCCACTCGGACTCCGAAGCCGTCGCACTAACGCTCGAACTTGGAATTGCTGTCGCGCTCAGTGCAACATTTTCCCAGGCAGGCGAACCAGAATGTTCAAACGATAGCATCGCACCCGTGCCCCCTGTGTCGATCATGGTATATCCGATCTGCACATCCATCTTCTCGTTTGGTGCGAGTCTTGGTGCTTTGATCCAGACCGGTATGCTGAGCATAAGTTTTGGCGAAGCAGATGAAGTGAATGCGCGAGTGATCGTGATCGTATCGCTGCCGATATTTGTCAGTGTGACCGTGAATGTACGCTCGGCGTTCACAGGTACGCCGAGTAACTGAAACGTACGCGGATTCACATCGAGCCGGAACAGCTTATCGCTCGGAACTTGATCGGAAAAATTTCCAACGATCATCGCGATATCTGTTTGGAAGTCGGGAGCTGTTAACGTCGTTTGGCCTTTCTTGATCGGCTGATTTACAAGAATATCACCCGTATGAACATCATACCAAATCAGTTTCCCATCGCTCAAGACATTGACTGGCACCTGAAGGCCTTTGTTGATTGCGAATACATCTTGGTCGTTGCGTATGTAGAGTGCGCTACTGAGATTTTGCCCGTTCATCGCCCACGCGGTGCAGTTGCCGATCTTGCTTCGACTATGTGTTGACACATACGGATCGAGCAAGGGCGCAAAATTTTGCATAACGCGAACAGCCCGACGCTCCGGCCATCCGAGATATTGATTGCATGAACAATCTTTCGCAAAGCTGGAATTCCAAAAGATGATCGTTCCTGTATTGAAGAGAGCTGACCAGATTCTCCCACGCAGACGTATCGGAGAGAGCGAATCCCAAACACCACCCTCGCCTTGCTCACCAAAGATCACAGGCTTTTGAATGGCTTTGTATTGATCGATCTGATCAGCGGTTGCTTGATCGGAATTTCGCACATCTTCGCGTCCGTACCAATGCGGCGAGATAACCTGAATGGCTGGATGGCTCGGCTGCTGCCAACTTACCGACACAGGATGACCGTATGGATCGTGCAGTTGAATGTAGCGTGCTACGTGCGATGTCCAGAGGCTATCGGGACTCGACTCGTTTGTCAATTCCCAAAAATCAACGAGAGGCCCAAATCGATCGATACAAAACTGCGCATAGCGATCAACGCCGGCTAGCTCCGGTTGATTGTTCGAACTACCGATCACATTCGGTAGTAGCGTCATAAAAATTCGAAAGCCATGCTGACGGAGCGCGAAGAAGAGTGTATCGGTCCAACGACAGTGCAGCGTATCGTAGTCGTTAATCGTACCATTGATCTGTTTAACCATCGTGTAAGCACAATTTCCGTCGCTATAGCGATAGAGATTAAATCCCGCAGCGTCGCCATAGGCAATCAGGTACTGACTATATGGCATGTTCCAATCGATGCCTTCGTGGTAGCCATGTGGTCTGTAGCCTCCATCCATCGGGCCAAACTGGAGGATAGAATCGCGAGCAGTGCTCATGCAATCGCCGAAACCGACGCCGCTGTATAGCTTGCCCGTTCCGGAGTAATACCAACGTTTGAAATCATCGTTGAGGCGGATGAAGCCCTGCTCGTTTGAGGCTGCGCAGAAAAATGAATCTTGATAGATTGTCGACTTGCCTCGATCGGTGAGTGTGATTTTATAGTGCCACGTACCGACCTCATCCGGCGCAAACCGAGTCATCCAAAGATCATTCGAATGGTAGAATCCGCCGATCGTGTCGCCGACCGCGCGATTGAACAGATGTCCGGAGGGCGCGGTGAATTCGGAAATAATCACGATGTCATTCCATACATTCTTCACACCAAGTTGCGAATGCGGCAGCGGAATACTAATCGTTTGATATTTGCCCACGCTTGGCGTCGCCCAAAGCGAAGCCAGACCGAGATGCAATACGCACACGGTTGAGAGTAGAATTTGAAGATATTTTTTAGACATGGATTCTTGTAATTGTCGTAGTGTCGATCCCTACCAAAAAAGACACAATCTGCACATGTAAGTTACAACCGCACAATACGTATTGGGCAAAGATACCCAAGGCTATGCACTCCGATGCTTATCTGACCTGGCGTGCATCACGGCGTTGGTTGCCTCGATGAGAGATTAAAAGAGGAGGAACCCTATCAATGAATCGAATATTCACTATACAACGGTTCGATTGGTAGAGCAGAGTTAGTTCGAAGTCCTTAGGTGAGAGTATGCGACGTTATGCGTTTGTAGTTTTAGCTTGTAAGGTTTTAGCTTGTGTGGTGTTCGCTTGCATGGTCCTCGTGTGTAATGTTCATGCGCAGGCAAATGATAGCTTGGTGATCGACTACAAGAATGGCACGCATATCACTATTGCCATGAAAGACATCTCCAAATTAACGTTTGAAGGCTCAACGGTTGCGGTAAGCGAACCAACGTTCAAAAGTTTGCAGCTGATCGGTGTTTATCCAAATCCTGCACAAGATTTCGTCGACTTGCGCGAGGAGACTCCGAACTCCTCGATGGCGACCTTTGAAATCGTAAATGAGCTGGGCATACTGGTCCGCAGACTAACGACTACTTTGCGTGCCGGTCTCTCGTCCACACGATGGGATCTATCCGACACGCAAGGTAAATTCGTGGGTAAAGGAGTTTATTTCCTCAGGCTTCTTGTCGGCGGTGGTAATTTCTCCTCCAAGATTTTGATTATGCCATGAAAAAGATTCTACATCTAACGGTTTTGGCAATAGCATTCTTTGCCTTACCTCGAATGATGTTCGGGCAAAATGGCGTGGAAATGTTAATCCACAAGAATGATGGTTCGACACTGAGAATACCGGTCGATAGTGTAGAACACCTGC
>JBDTCS010000136.1:0-15927 GCA_039923455.1 Kapaibacterium sp. (SeqCode)
TCTGCCCGCGACAGCTCCGCAGGCTAAAGCCTGCGCCTACCATTCAAGCACCCCACTCCCGGTAGCCGCACGGCTTTAGCCTGCGCAGTCGGGGATGACCCATCACCATTTTGATAGGTCATGAACGGTCGAGCCTTTGTACGGATAGTCATTCCACTTTGCGCACAATTCTCTTCGCACAGGATTAAGCATCATATAATGCATTTGCTTCAATATATCAGAATCTTTTCTTAGAACATGATCGAAGTAATCCTTTTGCCAATAACTCTCACCGAATGTTTTCGACATCCAAAATCCATTGTATTGCTTAAACTTGTCGACTGCATTCAAAGGACTGAACTCATCGCCTCGACCAGTAACAAGAAAATGAGTGTGTTCCGGCATGAAGATATAGAACTCGGCAACGCAATCGGTTTCGTCTAAAGCACGAAGCAAATGCGATTCAGATTCTCGAAAACGATGATCCGAAATAAAAAACTGACGTTTATCACGAAGACAATTTGTGAAGGACACAGTCTGTTTCAAATAATATTGCCGATCCAGCCGATGCACCCTCTCCCTAATTCTCGCCATTCACAAAGATACGAACCCGGTAGCCGCAGGCTTCAGCCTGCGCAGTCCGGGGTGATACAATCTCGCCAACATGGAATATTCTGCCCGCGACAGCTCCGCAGGCTAAAGCCTGCGCCTACCATTCAAGCACCCCACTCCCGGTAGCCGCACGGCTTTAGCCTGCGCAGTCGGGGATGGCACAATCTCGCCACGATCAAATATTCTGCCCGCGACAGCTCCGCAGGCTAAAGCCTGCGCCTACCATTCAAGCACCCCACTCCCGGTTGCCGCACGCTTTAGCCTGCGCAGTCGGGGATGGCACAATCTCGCCACGATCAAATATTCTGCCGGCGACAACTCCGCAGGCTAAAGCCTGCGCCTACCGTGTCGGTGATTTTGGTTCGACAGAATTGCGGGGAAGCTTTGCCTGTACTTAGTTAATCTTCTTGGGCTCGGGAGGCAATGCATTCGGGGCAGGGGCAGAGGTGACGTAAGTATTCCCAAGAGTAGATTCCGGTGTCGTGGCCGTCTTGCCATTTGGCGGCTACGCCGTATTGTCCGACTGCTGTCAGAGCTGACAAGTCATATTTGCCGGGCATGAATACCGGAAGTTGTGCTGGGCGATAGACTACTCCGAGTATCGTTTCGCCTTTGCAGCCTGCGCATGGGCACTCGTCACGCAAGAGTTGCATCGTGAATGCGGAGGTGTGTCCGTCGTCCCACGATACGTTTAGAATATTTCCTTCTCGTAGGATCTTTAGTGCGCGCATAAAAAATATAATATTCGTGTGTAGTAAGTCAAACGAATTATACGATCGAAGAAGTCCGTTCGAGATCTTAGCCGCAGAGTACGGCGCCGCCGTTCACGTTCAGGATCTCGCCGGTGATGAAGCTTGCGAGTGTGCTTGAGAGGAACAGGATCGCGTTTGCAATTTCGATTGGCTCGGCGACGCGTCCGAGTGGTATCGTGTTGAATACTTTTTTACTTTGTGTAGCGTCCTGCAAGGTCGCGGTCGTCATATCGGTGTTGACCCAACCCGGTGCGACGCAATTTACGCGAATGCCTTTAGTTGCGAGTTCGGAAGCGAGTGATTTTGTAAAACTGATCTGTGCACCTTTGGATGCCGCATAGTGTGCGTGTTCACTTTCACCACGCTGCCCGGCAGTTGAACTGATGATGACGATTGAACCGGAGCCTTGCGCTGTCATCACACGTGCAGCATGTTTGCATGCGAGAAATGTACCCGTCATGTTCGCACGCATCATGCCTTCGAATTCCGAGAGCTCGAGTGTTGTGATCTTGCCTTCGTTCCAAATGCCTGCGTTGCACACAAGTACATCAAGTGAACCCCACTCACTTTGAATCTTTTCGATTGCAAGCTCTATAGCGCGTTCATCACCGGAATCACATACGAACGCCATGGAATGCACACCAAATGCCTGAATCTCAACACGGGTCTTTTCCGCAGCCTCGGTGTTCGTGCTGTAAGTGATCGCCACGTTTGCGCCACACTCAGCGAATGCGAGTGCGGTAGCGCGACCAATTCCTCTTGAGCCGCCTGTGACGAGTACGTTCTTTCCGGTAAAATCTAATGCTATCATTCTCTCTCCCACTCGGGTTGTTTTCGTGATCTGGTGACGGTTTGATAATGCACCAAGTGTTCGGGTCGGGAATTCATTCCTACTGTTCCGACATATCAAGTATGCAGGCTTGCGGTATACGTCGCGGGCCGAAGGTTGAAGAAGCCCTTGAAGCTGTTAGTAACGCATTAATTGAAAAGAAAAGGAGCGCAGCAGAGTTCGATTCACACGCTAGAAAACACCGTGATAAAGGCCAGTTAGGTTTTTCCTTTAAGGGAAATGCCTCGAGAAGCCTATCCCCATTGCGGAGGCGGGGCGATGATGGGCACATGCCGTCCGATGACCGTTCCACAGTTCTGCTGAACGGGATTCACTCGGATCTGGAGCGCTATGATTCTCTCGACGTCGAGCATAGCTCGCTATCGGGGAAGGTATTGATCCTGAACGGCAATTATGAGCCTTTAGCGATCTGTAATGTGCAAAAAGCTATCATCCTGCTCTATTTGAACAAAGCAGACATGGTGAGTGCGGTTGGTGGAAAAGCGGTGCATTCTGCTTCGGCGTCCATCCCGTTTCCAAGTGTTATCAGGCTTTCGAATTATGTTCGAGTGCCGTTTAAGAAGGTGATCCTATCGAGGAAAAATATTTTGCGTCGTGACGGTCATAAGTGCCAATATTGTGGTGCATCGAGCATTTCGCTGACCGTCGATCATATTATGCCTAAATCCAGAGGCGGTGAGGATAGCTGGGAGAATTTGGTGAGTGCGTGCTTGCGTTGTAATAACCGAAAAGGCAGCCACACGCCGGATGAGGCAGAGATGCCACTGATGAAACGGCCGATCCGGCCGAATCACGTAACTTTCCTGCGTCAATACGTAGGCAAGGTTGGCAAGGACTGGGAGCCCTTCTTGTTCATGTAGCGCAAATTTGCGCGAGGGGGTTCTTGGGCTTTTTGAAGTGGTTTTGAGGGGTATAGATTAATTCTAAAGATTTTCCAACTTTTCTGAGAGAATCTCGGTAAAGTTTTCGTATATTGAGTGTGGGTGTGACACTTTGGGGCCGCCGAAATATTTCGACCGGCTCCGTCACAACTTTTAGATAAAGGATAACTATTATGAAAGACTATCGTGACAAACTTCACGTGTTACTAGAGGATATTCACGGCCGCGAGGGGACTACGCGTTATCGCATAGCAAAACTCTCGGGGATAAGCGAGCAAACTCTCTCAAACGTAATGCATAAGCGTCGAAATCTCTCAATCGATGCGCTACAGAAATTGCTGGAGAGCCTTGGATACGAGCTTCATTTTCTCCCTTCGCAAGAAGGTGCAATGGGGAATCATCAAGATACCTCGATCGCAAGCTAAGCAGTACGGTCGCGATACACCGATCGCGATCCATTCTCAAAGCGAACACAAGCCGCGCGCTTAGATCATTCTAAGCGGCGAGCATCTCGTCGTACATTCTGCGAAATTTTTGCAGATCTTCCCACGCACCGTGTTTCCAATCAGGGTTGCGAAGGAGTGCGGCAGGATGATACGTGACCATCACTTTGATACCGTTGTAATCATACACGTTGCCGCGCATCTTTCCGAGTGTATCGGTTTTTTGCTTGAGTAACGTTGAGCCGGCGATGCGTCCCAAACAGAGGATCATCTTTGGTTGTATCAGTGCGAGTTGTTTCCAAAGATAGGGCTCGCATGCTTCGACCTCATCAGGTTTGGGGTCACGGTTATTTGGCGGACGGGATTTCAGAATGTTCGTGATGTAAATATCTTTGCGATCGAGCTGGATCGCTTCGAGCATTTTTGTCAAGAGCTGACCCGCTCTGCCAATAAACGGCTCCCCCTTCGCATCTTCATCCGCACCCGGCGCTTCACCGATCACAACGATGTCTGCCTGTTCGGCACCTTTGCCGAAGACGAGATTAATGCGCGTTGAGCCGAGCCTGCACTTACGGCAATCTTTGATTTCACTTTCAAGCATCGCAAGACTTGTTGCCGCCGACCATGATTCACCACTAAAGGCCGCAAGTTTTTCCGAAAGCACAGAATCTGAACTGGCTGCGCTTGGCAGCACCACGAGTTCGGCCGTTGTAGCAACGCCTGCATCCGCACGCGGCATCGGCACATAGGAGATCACCTCGCCATAGACCGCGGCTTGCTCCTTCACGAAGCGCTCGAGTTCGTCAGCAAAACTCTGCGGAGTGGGTTCGTTCGAAGCAGTTTTCTTTGCCATGAATATAAAACTAAATAGCTTTGTGGTGTTACGCTACTTGAAGCGCGATGCGATCGAGAATGCGTGCTGCACACTCTTCTTTACTTAGTAATGGCAACGCTTCACGATCTCCGTTGCGAGAAAAAATAATTACTTTGTTCGTGTCGGTGGCGAAGCCTGCACCGGGTTCATCGGCGCGATTAAGGACGATCATATCGAGCCCCTTTTGCGCGAGTTTACTTTTGGCGTAAGCCTCCGCGTTATCACCTGTTTCGAGTGCGAAGCCCACGATGAATTGACCGTCACGTTTGTGCGCCGCGAGCGTTGCAAGAATATCCGTCGTTTGTCGGAGTTCAAGCGAAAGCTTACCTTCTGAACTTGTTATCTCCTGCTTCTTTATTTTCTTATCGCTCGGCGAAGCAACAGCGAAATCGCTTACGGCGGCATTCATGATTACGATGTCGCTCGTAGCAAGTTCTCGCTCGACTGCACTTCGCATCTCTTCGGATGTTTCAATATTGATGCGACGAATGTTAGCTTCCGTCTTTACTACACTCGGTCCCATGATGAGTGTAACCGTAGCACCAAGTTCGCGAGCGCTTGTGGCAAGCGCTGCGGCCATCTTGCCGCTTGACCGATTGCCGATGTAACGCACGGGATCAATCGGCTCTTGCGTCGGACCACCCGTAATGAGTACACGTTTGCCGCGCAATGGATTGCCTTGTAATGGATTGCTTTGTAATTGATTGCTGGCTTGCACCGTGTTGGATGCATTATCGAATGCGAGTTCGAGCGTGTTCACCAACTCTGCCGGTTCAAGCATTCTTCCCATACCGGTTAGACCGCTTGCGAGTGCACCGTTTGTCGGATCAATGATCTGCGTGCCGAGTGTACGGAGCGCATGAATATTTTCCTGCACGATTGGTTGCAACCACATCTCCTCGTCCATCGCCGGTGCAAGAAAAAGTGGTACTGCGCGGGGCAATGCACTTGCAAGTAACGTAACGGCGTTATCGTAAATACCGGAGCGAAGCTTTCCGATCGTCGTTGCTGAGCACGGAGCAATGAGCATCAGGTCAGCACTTCGAGCAAGATGAATATGCCACGTTCCGGCATCTGCTCCCGAAGTTTTCTCTTTCGGTAAAATATCGGTTATGACAGCTTGCTGCGTAAGTGCGCTTAGCGCCAAAGGAGTTGTGAAGGCAATCGCCGCGGGTGTCATAGCACAATGCACCGTTGCACCACGACGCATCAGTTCACGCGCGAGTATCGGCGCCTTTATCGCGGCGATCGAGCCAGTGACACCCAATATGATAGTTTTGCCCTTCAGCATCTACGGTTGTGGAATCCGTTTTTTTTTGGAATCTGTTATTCTGACTCTGTTAATCAGAAGTTACTATTGTTGCTTCTGTTGCATCTGAATGCCCGGAGGCAGTTTGAAAAGATTCGTATCGACTGGCGTGACGGTATCAAAGCTTGTTGCAATCATCCTGATCTCATCGGTCGGCGAAATCGATGTGCGTTTGAGGAGTACGGCCTTCCATAGATAAAGCTCAAGGCCCGAATACTCTTGACGCCACACCGTCACCGGTAGACCGAGCACGGTGTCTGTGCGAGTCTTCACAAATTGATCTTTCGACAGGCCCGCCTCGAGATCTGACTTGTAGTCCGGCATGGACTCCTTGTCCAAGTGCATGATGCTATCGACATCATGATTTACTTCGTGGAGCGCTGTGTGCTTTTGTATGTCAATCGAATAAATATCCGCCCCGATGGAAAGGTTGATCATCTTGATCTGCTGAATATCATGTTCCTGCAAATGCTCCTGATTTGCAATACGAACTTCACGGCGTCCCCAATGATCGAATACCAACTCTTCGACACCTCGTGCATCGCCGGAATATTGATAGTGCACGTGTCCGTGCTCAATGCCGTAACGATGGAAATCACCGAGCGAGGCTGCGTTATCACCCTTCTTACAGCCTGCGATCAGCACGAAGCAAAGCATAAGTGCTGAGATTTTTTGTACTGCGCTCATAGTTGCGATGCTCAATTTCTATCTTTTCCGATCAAGATCTGATACACGAATAATAGAATGACGGCACCGATCACCGACACGATGAATCCGGCAGGCTCGCCTTCGTGATAAAATCCGAGCTCTCTTCCGAGCCATCCACCGATGATAGATCCGAGCAAACCGATAACCATCGTGATAATGCAACCGCCCGGTGTGCGACCCGGCGTTAGAAACTTTGCCACGACTCCAATAACAAGACCAATCAAGGCCATCCAAAGATAATGCATAGTCAAGAAAAAAGTAAAAAACTACGTAGGACTACCGATCCACATTTTAGAATTTCCCAGGGTCCAATTTGTTACCGATTGCCAACAACCGCGCACGGACTATCGGTTCGCAGGAGATCATTATCCGAGTCACTACCTTAGGCGCACGCAGTTTAGGGAGCACTTCGCCAAATTCCTTTCAATCCGGAGGATGATCCTTGCTTTGCAGTGGAATCAGGTTTTAGGAGAGTAGCTTCGATGCCGGCTAACGAATCTACCGAATGGGCGAGCATGTTGTAGGCTGCAGCATCGGAGACGGAGGAGAAAATCAACACGGAATCTGCAAGGACCCGTTCGTTGATATCGTCGAAGAGTGCGAGCATTTGTTCAAAGCGCTCGGTGGTTTCGGTCTCCAGGCTATCATATTGGTTGCGCCAAATTGGGAGCAATAGATCGGCGCGCAGCAGTTCCTTTTCGGTAGTGGTTCGCTCAGGGTCACCAGCGAGGAATGCAGAGTCAAGCGCACGCGTGACGCACCGAGCGTAGGCATGCTTGATTGTATCAAGTTCCAGACGTAATACCTGTTCGGATGCATGAAACTCGGAGAGCGTGCGCTTCGCCTTATTACGAGTTGCATCATCCGTGAGATGTTCCGGCGCGAGTAATTGCAACGATGCAACGCCATTGGTGAGCAGACGACGCGCTTGCTCTACGTGCGCTGCACGAGAATAATAAAAAAGTGCGCTATCATAGAACTGCGGTAAGTCGCTAATATCGGCGGCTTCTTTCTGATGTTTCCAGATCACATCTTCGGCTCGCTCGGAGGCTTCGATCAGTCGCGCAGGATCGCTCGTCTTGTGCTTGCAACCAGTGCCGCAAAGCATGGATAGTATAAGACAGAGCTGTGCAATGTGCACCCTGCTCCGCCCAACGTTCGGATTAGACCATCGCAACATGTTCCATCTGCAGAAGATGATCGAGCCACATCGAGGAGAGTTTTTCTTCGAGTGAGTTGGCCTTTAGGCGATCGTTCAAATGTTGAAAATCTACTTCGTCCAAAAGTTGATCCTGATTGAAGCAGCTGAAGACAAAGCCTTTTTCTTCCTGTGTGATCGGGTCAACATGTTTTTGCAAACACTGTGCGCAGACTTCTTTCATCATGCATTGCATCGGAGAGTTGATCGAGCCAATACCAATATGAGTTGGCTTAAGATAGGGCGCAAGCATTCCGCCCTCTCTGCGAGCATACTTGACCGCAGCCATCATCCGATCCGAACCGATGGCGATGATACGATCGACTGTTCCAAGCGGGAAATTTGTCGGCACACCAAGCTCACCTTTTTCATACGCAAGCATCGCTTGCAGAATGTTTGCACGAATGTGCGTATCCTGCGGGCGTGATGGCGTGATATAATCGCCACTATCGGTGGACCAGATCACTTGATCGGTTGCCGACTCGATCTCTTCGCGTTTGAATAGATCGTGACCGTTTTTATATCCGGCGAAATAGATGACGCGATTATTATTCTCCTTGAGTGCTTTTGCAATGCTGAAGAGCACAGCATTACCGAGTCCACCACCGGCAAGTAGCACGGTTTCGTTTTCTGGGATCTCGGTCGGTGTTCCGGTTGGTCCCATCACGATCACTTGTTCGCCCGGCGTGAGCGCAGCACAAAGTCGCGAGCTGGAGCCCATCTCCAGCACGATGAGCGAGAGCAAACCCTTCTCTTTATCAACCCACGCACCAGTGAGTGCGAGACCTTCCATCATGAGCAACGTGTTGTCGATGCGCTTCGCCCGCTTCTCGAAATTCTGCAAGCGATAGAATTGCCCGGGATGAAAGTGATCCGCGGCTGCCGGAGCATGTACGATGATCTCGACAATCGTCGGCGTCAATCGATCGACACGCACGACATGGGCGAGCAACCTTGCATCCATCGACTGTTTAAACTTCGCCCACTCCGTGTGTGCGACAATCGGGCGTTCGGTTACCTCGCCAAAAACAGCTTTGTTGACATTCGGGTATCCATCGCGGGCACTCGCCATCGCTTTCACGACATTGCCGGCATAGATCGGATGATTGTCACCATAGTAGGTGATGAACTTCGCATCTTTTTCGTAACTCGTAAAGAAGCCGCGCTCACCGGCAGAATAGTTTTTCTCTTTGAGCTCTGTGACACCAGCTTCGCCAGATTCTTCGAGTGAGAATGATTGAAAGAAATCACGCCACTTATCCATCGTGAAGGTGCCTGGTTTTTCCTTCTCATAGATTGTGTTCGGGCTCGTACCAGCTGCTACGCAAACAGTCTTTGCTTGGAGCGTGACACGCTCTCCGGTGGTGCGCCACTTGCCTTCGACTTGCGCTTGACGTTCGAAGATGATCGCGCTCACGGCACCAAATTCACCCGGCACAGCTTCGACCGGAGACATATTTTCGATGTAATAGATACCCTCTTCGAGCGACTTCTCGACCTCTTCATGATTCAAGCGATAGGCCGGAGAATCGAGTAGCGATTTTCTGTACGCGATACTAACACCACCCCATGAACGGAGCAGCGGAATAAAATTCGGCTTCTCGCCCGATCGCTCGGCGCGTGCTCGTTCGTCGATGATCGCTTTGCCGTGCTCTAAAAGCGTGGCGAGTTTCTTTTTGTCCTCGTCGGTCATTCTGGCGAGAGTTGCTTCCTCACCTTTTTCATGCACGATCGTCGAATAGCGATGGAATACTTTCTCGACATGTACCGGATAATACGCCATGAGTTCGGTCGCGGTGTCGATCGCAGTAAGTCCGCCACCAATAACAACAGCCGGCAACTCGACATCGAGGTTCGCCATCGTATCACGCTTTTGCGCACCGGTGAGTTGCAAGGCCATGAGGAAATCACTCGCTTTGCGAATACCACGAATGAGATTATTCTTCATCGGCACTATCGTCGGCTTGCCTGCACCACTTGCGATCGCGATATGATCGAAGCCATATTGCGAAAAAGCTTCCTCGATCGTGATAGTCCCACCGAAGCGTACACCACCATAGATAGAGAATGTGCTTCGACGCGCGAGTGTGCGATAGATCGTTGTCAGAAAATTCTTATCCCAACGAACCGTGATACCATACTCCGCAACGCCACCGAATCCATCAAGTGAACGAGCATCGAGTGAGTTGTAGAGTGAGCGCCAATGTTCAACGGGTGTTGGTGCGTGCCAAGCGCCATCGGTGCCAATCGAACCGATCTCGGGTTCGGGAAGCGGTTCTATTTTTAGTCCGTCAATTCCGACAACTCCAAAACCTTCGTTGAGCAAATAATGCGAAAGCGTATAGCCTGCCGGTCCCAGACCAACGACGAGCACCTTCTTGCCGTTGTAGGGCAAGGGGTATGGGCGCTTTACATTCAGTGGATTCCAACGTGTCAGGAAACCATAGATTTCAAAACCCCAACGCATATCGAGCACGTCTGTCAGCGCACCTGTTTCGGCTTGCGGAATATTCACGGGCGTTTGCTTTTGATAGATGCAGCCCTTCATACAATCGTTGCAGATACGATGTCCGGTGCCGGGGCACATCGGATTATCGATCATGATGAGCGCGAGCGCAGCAATCGAATCACCGATGTTGCGCATCACGTGCATCTCGGAGATTTTTTCATCCAGCGGGCAACCCGTGAGGTCAATGCCGAGCGGATTCTTCTTCAGTGCTCCTGACTTCTCATGCAAGCCTTTTGAACAAGAATCTTTCGAGCGCTCGTGACAATAAATACAATAGTCCGTTTCGCCTTGCACTTCACGCGAGGTCATGCGCTCATCGGTCAGCGCGAAGCCATCACGTCGACGATAGGTATCTTCCGGTCCGAGAAATTTTTCGGGTAGCGTGGTGTCGGGTCGGATGACATGAACCAAATGCGAGAAGTCGAGCGTCTGCGGGAGATGATAGCTCGACCAATCGCGGACTGCCTTGCCAAGTGGTTTATCGTAGGCACGTGCTGCGGAAAGTGCCTCAACGAGTTGTATCAATCGGCGAATCTCCGCGAATGGCACCAATGCATCCGGAAGGTTCTCGAACAGATTACTCACAGGATTTGCATGCAGCTCCAGTGCAAACGCTTGCATCCATTCGGTATCTGCGATCGACGGCTCGAGCATCGCTTTTTCAAGCGCGAGCAACTGCATCGCCATACGAGAGAATCCGAGTTCGGCATCGACACCGGTGAAGAAAACTTGCATCTTACTCTTTTCGAGCCACGTAGCAAGTGTGTCGAGTTCGGAAAGCAGCGCGACTGCCTGGCAATCTGCCGCGGTCTTGAATTTCTTGAGCGCGCGACGCGTCAAAAATTCACGCTTAAAATCAAAAATAATCTTGTCCCGCTGAGCGATCGAGATCAGGCGCTCACGATCTTCTTCAACGTGAAAAAGCTTCGTGATAAAATTGGAGACGTAAGGTGACAGACGAACCAGCAGATCCGATATCTCGGTATCCAGCATTCCCTTCCCTTGCGAGGATTTATACTTTGCCCAGAGCAAGGAAAGCTCCGAATCTTTTTCGGAAAGCTCCTCAAAAAACAGCTCGGAGAGCAGCCGAAGCTTCTCTGGGTCGTAAAGATCCTGATATGCAAAACCAGGAATACCGAGTGAAAGCGGGCCTTTGGACGGGTTGAGTTTAGCGCCGGGCGTTGCTATTTCGTTTTGCAATCTGTTTCTTACGGGATCGAATGGAGTCATATAACTTGAAACCGCTCTGGTTTCGGCTAATTTGGAAGTATTGCAAAGCGAAATTGACGGACTTTCGTTTACTGGCTTTGCAACCGGATAAAATGTTTATGGTCTCCGTGAAGAGAATCCAAAGTAGGGTATATCAAAAGCCTTGCCAACGCAGCAGGGAAAATCAGGTAAAAATTCTTGCCTTGATTTGAAAGTGCAAATAGTGTATCTTTGAAGTGCGGGAGTGAAAATGCAAATTATTGCGACCGTTCTCGGTGTGTTCTTTTCGCTGTGTTCGTTGTCTTAAAATAACTGACAAACAACTGTTGAGCTACGTCATATACTTAACGAGCCTGCTCGCTCTCTTTAGTATAGTCCATGAACCGGAGGAAACTCCGAACCTCGGCCGAATGCAAATGGCTTCGATCGCTGCAGTGACCCTACCGACTGATCCTGAAGCCCCTATCCAAGGCGACATGATCCGCCCGGCATCCGACCTCATCATTCGTGACACGGTGCTCGCGGGTTGGGGTAAGGCAAAAACCGCTAAACAAAAACTGGATTAAGAAAAACTGGATTAAGAAAAACTAGATTAAGCGATAACGAAACGATCGTCTTTATTCCGATCGATTCCGGCTCTCTGCTCAGAGCTCACCGACACAATAAATTTTTCTCAGTCGTACCAAGTGTAGTTGCAATCAGCTCTTGATCGCTGACGAGCGTGGTCGTTTTTTTGTTCTCATCGATCACCGAGATCGAAAGTCCTGCGGCACGAATCAACTCCAGAAATTCCTTAGGAGTGCTTCCGGCTTTTATCAACGCCGATGGAGAGAACTCCGTAAATATCACGAGTGGCTTACGCGTCTGCGAGAGCAAGTACTCTTTGAATCCGTTCAGCACCGCAAACTCCGCTCCTTGCACATCCATGATTATCACATCGGGAGCTTCCTCAACTGTTCGCATGAACGAGCTAAGCGTTACGGTCTCTACCTCAACGGACGCACGTCCGGCCTCTGCTTCGAATATCTGGTGATCCCCGGAGTTCGATGCGCTGAAAAATAACTGGAGCGTTCCATCACGATCGGAGACAGCCTTTTGATACGCGTGCACATGTTGCAGCCTATTCTGTGCGAGGTTACGCGAAAGCAATTCAAAATTTTTCGGACTCGGTTCGAAGGCATAGACCTCGCCTTCTTTGCCGACCAATGCACCACTCAGGATTGCGTAATACCCAATGTTCGCACCAATGTTATACACCGTCATACCCTCTTCTAAGACTTGCTGTATAAGGAGCGACTCATACGGCTCATACGTTCGATAGACCAGAAATTGATGCGCAACGCCGCCGTCTGAGGCATCGACGGTGATATGTTTTCCGGGGAGTCCGGGCATCGGCAGCATGACCTCACCTTGAATGCCGAACCACGAAAGCCTTTTGTGTAGACGGTAGCTTAACTTGTGATGCAAATTATTTACGCTCTCACTACGATTCATTCCATTGCCGGTCGTGGCAATAAGAATATTTCTCGCGAGTTCAAACAGACTTCTTCGCATCTAAGGCTCGTTCGGATCAAAAAACACTTACGTGCACATAACGTCCCGGGTTCTTCTTCAGATCGACGAAGAGGGAATCGAGATGCTTGATACTCTCTTGCATCGTGAGAATGCTGGTGTTCAGATTATCATAAACAGCAGGGTCGCGAGAAAACTTTGCGAGCGAACCACGAGAATCCGAAAGCATGGTGATCAAAGAATCTGTTCTGCTCGTGACACCGCTTAGCTTCGTGAGAAACTCATCCCCCATCACAAATTTGCCAACCGAGCCGTTGCCTTGCTTGAGCGAAGCAGTGATCTCGTTCAGATTCTTCAGCGTCTCATCAACTTTCTGTGCCATTGCGCCATCGTTCAGCAGCTTGGGTGCGAGGCCGTTGCCGGATGTTAGCTTCGCCTCGAGTGCGGTGAGGCCGGCGATCGCACCTTCTACTTTGTCATTCAACTCGTTGGTCGTGATGAGCTTTCCGAGCGTCCCTTCGCCCTGTTCGATTCTATCGGTGATAGCACCAACATTTTTCATCGTCTTTATTGCGGAAGCTGTGAGGTCATCAAGGCCCGGTTCGACAGCGAGTTCGAGTGTGCCTCCATCGGCGAGCAATTCCTTTGAGTGTCCGAGCGTAATATCCACGAGTTTATCGCCGAGCACACCCATTGAGCGGATCGTCGCTTTGGAATCTTTGCGAATCAGACTAAAATATTCATCACCCATTATATCGAGCGTCAGCAAAATTCCATTCGTATCATTTCGCTGGACGAATTGCATCGTACGGACCGTGCCGACTTTCTTTCCGCTGATACCAACAAAATTTCCTTCGTTGAGCCCTTTGATATCCGGCACGAACACTTTCACCGTATGATGCGGTGTCAAGAGTCCGGTGTTCTTGCCAATGTAAAATCCGAGCCAGCCCATAAGGGCCAAGCCGAACAAAAAGAACAATCCCGTTTTAAGATCTCGCCAGAGAATTTTGCCCTGCGCGTTCGGTGCTGATGCCATATAATATTTCTAAATAATCTCTACATCCTTTACCAAGAACGACTCGACGAATGGATGCGTGGATGCGTACATTGCCTCCGGCACATCATTGAAGATCACACGCCCTTGATAGAGAATAACAACTTGGTCGGCAACGCTGAATACATCATTGATCAAGTGGGTGACGAAGACTGCGCCCAATCCCTTCTCTTCCCGAAGCCGCTTTATCACATCAAGTATTTTTTTTGTGCTCACCGGATCAAGCCCGCCTGTCGGCTCATCGAGCAAGATCATTTTGGGCCCAAAGATAAGCGCTCGGCCTATCGCGAGTCGCTTCTTCATACCGCCCGAAAGACTATCCGGCAGATGATGCTCGAAGCCTTCGAGTCCGGCGAATGCGATCTGTTCGGCCGTGCGTTTCTCGATCTCGTCTTCCGGAAGCTTAAGATTCTCACGGAGAAAAAAACTGAGATTCTCGGTGACGGTCAATGAATCAAAGAGCGCGTTGCCTTGAAACACCATTCCCATCTTGCGACGAATGGGAAAGAGTTGCTTCTCGGTGAAGTGACTAATATCTACTCCATCGACCAAGACACGTCCCGATGTAGGTTTGAGCAACCCGAGCATCAGCCGGATCGTCGTGCTCTTGCCCGATCCGCTCGGACCGAGGACCGCTGTGATCTTTCCGTCCGGCACAAGCATCGAAACGCCCTGAAGGACGTCATAGCTGCCGTAACGCAAAACCACGTTGTCAAGCTCGATCATCGCGATCCTTTAATCCGTCGTTATAAATTTTCGAGTACGAGCTTGGAAATATAAAAGTTGGCAATGAGCACAAGGCACGAGCCAACGACGATACCTTTGATCGTCGAATTTCCAACACCGACTGTTCCTCCTTTTGCCGAGAAGCCATTGAAGCAACTCACAAGTGTGATGATGATCGCAAAGATCGGCGGCTTACCGAATGCGACAATCCAATCTTTCTCGACGAGTAAGTTCAAAACGGAATTCCAATAAAAGCTGCTATCGATGTGATGATAGGTTGAAGCTACAACTCCCCCTCCGATCAATCCGACAAAAATGCTGAGTGCTGTCAGCGGCAAAAACATGAAGAGTGCCGAAGCGAGTCTTGGCATGACGAGTTTTGCGATCGGGTCGGTGCCGAAGGCTCGGAGTGCGTCGATCTGCTCGGATATTTTCATTGCACCAAGTTCGGAGCCGTAACGTGCGCCAACTCTTGCCGAGAGCATTAGCCCGGTGACCATCGGACCCATTTCACGAATGACTGAGAGTGCGGTTGCACGCGGCGTCAGCGTTTTTGCTCCAAAGGCTGCGAGCTGGTTTCCGACTTCCAGCGTGATCAGACATCCTATTGCGACAGAACTTACGAGGACAATCGGAATTGAGCCGACACCATTGACGGCCATCTGCAATCTGGTATCTGCCCAATAACGCTTGAATGAGCCGAAACTGGTGAACGCCCGCACAGAAAAGTGGACGAACTCCTGCATCGTCAGAACGAAGCCCTTGGCTCGCTCATTTAGCTTTCGAAACCTACCAACTGGCTCGCTCATGTAGTCTGTATATCGCAGGAAATCCTTAGCACACCGAAATCAACGTTCAAGGCATTCAGGTAACGTCTTGGAAAGCCATTTGTTCCTTTTCAGAATTGGGCACTGCTATTCAAAACTGGAATGTCTATGTCACCGGCAACAGCTTTTTCCTCCGGCTATCCGCAAAGAGCTATTTTTGCAGGGATGCCGAACGGACTGAGGGTCTTCGCATCAACACAATTTTAGTTTTTTGTAATGCAAAAGTACTTTTTTTCGATTCTCTGTTCGCTTGCTTTTATTTTGATCGTGATAGGTGCAGGTGCGCCTCACGCAATCGCGCAACCCGGAATATCGGGTCAATGGCTCGGAGAGCTTCCGGTTCCGAACGCCCCGCCGATGATGATCTCGTTCACCTTTTCCGGTACGAAGGAGAAGGGGCTTTCGGGTAGTTGGTGTAGTCCGGTGCAATCACCGATGCAAGATTCGATGAGCTTCGTGATGATCTCGGGTGATTCGCTGCATG
>JBDTCS010000137.1:0-6806 GCA_039923455.1 Kapaibacterium sp. (SeqCode)
ACTAAGCCAATCAAGACGCAGGGCATTGCCGCAAGTGATCCAGTTTGTCGCTTCGAGTGGCAGGAATTCGATAAGCGCGAGCTTCTCACCACGATAGAGCACGTCGCACTGATATTCGGCGATGATCAGCGCGAGCCGTGCGATCTCCGTCGAGAAATGACGAATCTCAATTCCGCGAAAGTTAGTGAGAGGAATTTCCGTCGGACGGTCTTTCTCGCCACGATGTTCGTTAATCTCCGCTTCGATCAATCGCATCTCTTTGTACGCGATGACGAGAAAATTTCCGGAGCCACATGCAGGATCGAATACACGAATATGTGCAATGCGATTGCGAAGATTGAGTAGCTTTCGCGCATTGTTCCCGGCCTCTGCTAACTTAGCACGGAGATCATCGAGGAAGAGCGGGTTCAGGACTTTCAGTATGTTCGGCACGCTCGTGTAATGCATACCGAGAGCGCCGCGCTCTTCGTCATCAGCAACCGCTTGGATCATGGAGCCGAAGATGTCAGGATTGATCTTCGTCCAGTCGAGCCGTCCGACATGGATCAGGTAGGATCGCGCGATCCTGCTGAACCGCGGCACGTCCACACTTCCGGAAAAGAGACCGCCATTGACATAAGGAAATGCCTCGGCCCAATGACGCACATTCTCTGACTTACGGTCTTTAACCTTCGTGTTCATAGCGCGGAAGACCTCCGAAATCACCTCGTGCGTGTTCGAGGAATCGCGTTCGGACATCTGCTCGACAGTCGCAGTAAACTGACTTGATCCGCGAAAAATGTGGGTGTCTTCGGCAAAGAAGCAAAAGATTAATCGCGCGAAAAAATGATTAAGCTCTTGACGTCGAGCAGCAGTGTCCCAATCCGGGTTCTCCTTTAGTAGCTCGATGTAGAGCCGATTGAGGCGGCCTGTAGCCTTGATATCAAAGGCATTCTCGCGAATCTGCTTAACCGTGGTGATTCCAGCAAGCGCAAGGAAGAATCCGAAGTGTTCGGAAAAATCAGGGTAAATGCAAGCGACCGTTTCACCGTCGATAAGATTCTCGGCTTCAAGCGTTATGCCATCGGTCGCAAGAATAAACTTTGCTTTATATCGTGCAGTCGCAGGGCTCAATCGCAGTTCAGTGAGCGTGGCTGTGACGTGGCCTTCTGTGCAGACCTTAATGTGAATGTTGTTGCGCTGGAGAACGCCTTCAGCCAAATCAGACTGGTTTGTATTTCCACTCTTGAGCCGCTTAATTGTAGTCTCCTTGTTGCCAAAAGCCTCAAGGAAAGCATAAGGAAACTCCAGAGCATCAAAAGATGCCTCCGCCAGTTTCGATACGGCTTCTTCGATTTCGACTGCGTTCATGTTCTGTTGCTACTCCTTAACGACTGCGAGGTAGGCGGTAAATTTGTGTTTGGTCAATTACGCTCCGCTCTCTATTCCATTATTACTAATCGTGCACACGAGAAGAAATGGGAAAGTGTTCACTACGATAGTTTCGAACGTTAGGTTTATGCGGGAGTGACTGAAGCGATTGCAAATATTTCGAACAATCGTTAAACTTCTGAATCCCTGCTCTCTTGCTTGCATAACCAAAAGGCATTAGTCATTCACACACAAACGAAATTAGATTAGTGACGGTTCTTCGTGCTTCTCCCATAGATAACAATACATTTAAGAGAAAATGAATGCAAACGGTCGCTCATTGATCTGGTGCTTTAATAGCCCCAAATGCGGGTGTCAGTAACAGCCTAAGTTGAGGCTTGGCTTTCACCCAGGCGTTTGGAAAACACCCCCCTCCCTCCAAATCCAGACTAAATGATGCCGTAATAGGCGAAATATTTGCCTACGTGCGTTGCAATATGAGTAGAAAATCGAGTGGTCCCGATGTGAGGAGTTTCCGTTCGTAGCGCTTGCATCGTCTGCTTTCCGGCTGTTGTGTTAGGAGCGCTATCATGAGCGACTCGAGGCTCGGGATCTTGAATGGGTTCGCGGTTTAGTATAGATAATGTAAATTCACATGTCGTCTCTCCGAAACTTTCCGTCATGTTCGCTGCACGTTATAGTTGTAGGCCACTGAGTCGACGCGGTGCGCTGCTGTTGTAAATTGGGTTCGTTCATATTTTTAGATGCGTCCATGAATAGGATTTATAAGTTTGTAGCATCGCTTTTTGCGATTGCGTTGCTGTCGCTGCCGGGTCTTCTTGTGCCGGAGACAAGTCATGCGCAAGGGATTTCGATTAACAGCGTGTCGTCGAGCTCGTTCTGCGCGGGCGATCCGATTTCAGTCAGTATCACTGTGACGGGGTACTGGGGGCATAAGAATGCGTTCACGTTGCAGCTTTCGGAAAGTGATGGAAGCTTTACACCGACGTTTAATAATATCGGCTCGATCGTCGATTCGGTGCCTGGTACGTTCGCGATCGTTTCGTCGATTCCTACCCACTTGAGTTATTCGACGCACTATCGCGTACGTGTGGCCAGTTCGAATCCCTATATGGTAACCGCCGATAACGGGAGCGATCTCACAGTCGGCGAGCTGCCCAACAATCCTGGAAATTTTGGCCCCAAATTTGGAGTGACTGATAGTCTGACTCTCTTCGATGTATATGATCCACGTGATTCCGAGTACTGGTCATTTACTACGGATGCAACTCCTTCGACGCATAACTCGAGCGTCCTAGACCGGACGACGGAGGTGTTTACCAGATACTCTACCGGTGGATGGAAGGCAACCGTACTGAAGACGATTGCGCCGGGTGGCTGTTCCCGCCTCGACACTGCATTGACACTCATTTACGATTGCTCGTCGCCGGTGGTTCCGTATAACGCGATCGTTCTTGATAGCGATCTTACGATACCTGACTTTTCATCCGAGCGTAATAACTATTGGGTAAATCCAGGCGTAACATTGAAGAGCGGGAGGTACCCTATACAGAATGTAGACACCGTCTTTGCAGAATCGGGCTCGACAGTCGCGGGAATTGAATGTCAGGTCGCCTATCTCAAGCCCGGTGCATCCTGGAAGGGTGGGCGTGGAATCGTGATCTATGCTCCGGGCGCAAGCATAGCGTTGGGCCAAAGCACCGGTCACGAATGTTCTGGACTTGCTTTTGACTATAGCTCCGCGCCGCCAAACAAGATTATCCAAGGTCGTGTCGGGAGTCAGCTGCCAAGTTTACCAATCACGCTCTCACCGAATCCTGCGACCGGACGCGTCACGGTGCAAGGTGCAGATGCGAATACGACAAGCGTGACGATCACGAATATATTGGGCGAAGTTGTTACGCAGATTACTCCGCCTCGTTCGGCGAAGTTCACCTTCGATATATCGAATCTGCTACCCGGCGTGTACTACGTTCGTTTCGAATCACCGACAACTGTGACGACGAAAAAGATTGTACGGGAATAATTCAATAGCATTGAACCACGCACGCACTCCAAGCCGAACCAGAATGACCGTTCGCATTCGCGCGATCAATCATCGTCACTTTTATTCGAGATCCATCGAGGTGTATTCCGTTCGGCGCGAACTTCACTGCGTGCTGGTTACAAAGACACTACCTTCGTGATTTCCGGAACTTCATACCCGAGCACGATAGGCACGACCGAATCGGTTACATCGCAAGTGAGCAATGCCATGTTTGGCCTCGAAGTCGGCTATCGATATGAGGCACAACTCGGGCTGCGGTATGCGCCGTTCGCAGAGGTTTTAGCTGGCGCAGGTGTCGGCGGAATGTTCAACGCAGCTCGTATAGGTCTGGTATGGCAATTCACTGATCTTATCCGCGCAGATTGCGCGCTTCGATTGGATCAACTCGTCACATCAGCGAGTGCACCATCACATACGATTGGTCTGGAAGCGACGGTGGGTTATGCGTGGTAAAACAATCTCTCTCGCCTATAGGGATGGGTCGGGCGAAGCTGAACTCTCGAATCACTTCTGTGAAAAAGCGGCGCTAGTGTTTGCCTACCATCGGACTTGTTCCTGGCGATTACTTTGTTTGGATAAAACTTGAGGCTGCTGTCCAAACGCTGAAGCCCGTCATGCAATGAGGTTTTAGTAGTAGGGTCGTTTTCTCTCCTCTCGTGTATATTTGGAGCAGCACTCTTGCTTCTCTAAAACGTGTTTGCTTGAAGATATGAATTGCATTACGCATTCTCGCTTATCACATAATATGAGAAGTCGCATTTTTGGGAGTAGTGGCATTCTTACCGTGATCTTCTTTTCTATTATTGTTTTCACTATTCCGATAAATTCCAACGCTCAAAAATTTGGGATTGAGGCGAGCGGGAGTTATGATTATCAGAGTGGATCCTTCGTTGCTCCGTGCGGATGTACGTTTGCGCGGGGAGTTGGGGTTGGTTTTGGTGCAGCACTTTCCTATGATATAACTTCCCTTTCCGATTTTGTCATCGGTATTAAGTCAGGAGTGGAGGATCAAGTCACATCGGCAATCGAGGTTGTTCCGGGAAATATTTCTGCTCGCATAGCTGGTGGTGACGGGCAGGATGTGAAGTTGCTCTATCTTTCGCTTGAACCATTCCTTCGCTACACTGTCGCGGATACAAAGTTATATCTGCAAGCTTCGCCAGGTTTCAGTTATCTTGTCTGGAGTCACTTCAAACATATCGCCGGAGGAGGGAGTGCGGATGCTGCTCCGGAATCCAATCCAGACACCTCCCTGAGTGTTCGTTCAACCCGATTCACGGCGCGGTTCTCCGCAGGATATGATATTCCTATCTCGAACATTATTCTCAGCCCATCGGTAAACTACGCACTACCGCTAACGGTCCTTCGTTCGGTCGAAGCTGAAGATTGGAAAATCTATTCACTCTCTGTCGCGATCGGAATACGGATAAGTTTATAGTTGCAATGCCTCACGGTCATTTCTGTATGCGTCGCATTTGCCAGCGAAAGAATACCGGAATCCTACCACCAGATCATGCAAGGAATGCGCGAAATCCTTTGTTCTGAATCGTTCAGAATGCCAACGACTCGATAGGGCGTTATGGTTGTGGTCGATGCCGCATTGCCTTAGCAGAGGCTAGCTAGATCACAAGGTTGTAAAAGAGAAGCTCTTTACAAGCAAGCTCTTTACAAGTAAGCTCTTTACAAGCAAGCTCTTTACAAGCAAGCTCTTTACAAGCGAGCTTTTTACAAGCGAGCTCTTTACAAGCGAGCTCTTTACAAGCGAGCTCTGCTGTGGGGAAGGGACTACTAATACTCCACACAAGCGTCTGACGAACGCATTCCTTTAAACAAAAAAGAATCAAGGAAGCATGTCGGTTTTTGATGTCATCATTAGTCTCTTTGGTTTGACGGCGCTTCTGAGTTACATCAATGTGCGCTTTTTGAAGCTACCGGAAACGATTGGTCTTCTGGTGACCTCTTTACTCATTTCGCTCGGAGTCCTTCTCACATATAAGTTTACTAATAGTTCTGTCATTCCGTTTCCACGCGAACTACTCAGCAAGATAGATTTTAACCGAACGCTGATGCAGGGGATGTTGAGTTTCCTGTTATTTGCCGGAGCGATGCATCTACACGGGTCAGCGCTTCGGAAGCATCGGCGGGTGGTCCTGCTGCTTTCGACAGTGGGAGTAATTATATCGACGATCGTATTCGCGACTGCGATGTATCTAACGAGCCTCGCTCTCGATCTCAACTTCACGTTCAACATGTGCTTATTATGGGGAGCCCTGATCTCCCCAACAGATCCGATCGCTGTATTGAGTTTATTAAAACGAAATGGGGTTCCAAAATCGGTGGAGACTATCGTCGCTGCGGAATCACTTTTCAATGATGGAATCGGTCTCGTGTTGTTCACGGTACTCTATGCGATCAATTTTGACCAACAAGTCCCCACAGTAGAGTTCGTCTCGCACATCGTGCTCTTAGAAGTGATTGGTGGAATAGTGTATGGCTATGTACTCGGGTGGATTGCCGTGGTTCTCCTTGGTTCGATCGACGATTATAAAACAGAAGTGTTGTTGACGCTCGGTCTTGTAAGCGGTGGCTATGCACTTGCCGACGTAATTCATACATCCGGTCCGCTTGCAATGGTTGTTGCCGGGTTGATCGTTGGTAATCGCGGGCGTTCGAGTGCAATGTCCGAAGTGACACTCCGATACCTCGACACATTCTGGGAGATCGTTGACTGGCTGCTAAACGCAGTTCTCTTCGTGCTGATCGGACTCGAGGTGTTTTTATTAACCTATCATGTGACGATGCTCTTTGCCGGTATTGCTGCCATTCTTGCAGTGGTTGCAGCTCGTTGGCTGAGCATTCGAACTGCTGCAAGTGTGTTCCGGCTTAAAGATCTTCGCGAGTCGAGTCTTCGGTCCACCCTGTTTTGGGGTGGCCTTCGTGGAGGTATCTCGATTGCGCTCGTGCTCTCATTGCCACCATCACCACTTAAAGAAACGATGCTCGGGGCGACGTATATCGTTGTCATCTATACGATCGTTGTTCAGGGATTATTATTCGGGCGTCTCCTCCCAAAGCGGCTTGCAGCGGCGGCAGCTTTGCCAGTGTCGGAATAGTGTGCGTGCTGCTATCACTGCGTTCAGCTTTCACTGCGTTCAGCTTTCACTGCGTTCAGTTATCACTTCTGCTTGTGCACGTGGCGAACTTTGGCAAGTGAGTCCTTCGAGAGAGAGTCTTTCTTTATAATACTCTGTACCGAATCTACCGTCCGCAAGGAGTCTGTGTGATGAATCGAATCGAGAATGACAAGCGAATCTCTTCGGAGCGCTGCACTATCGAATTGCGCAAGATGTACCTGTGGTTCTTTAATAATCATCTCCAATTCCTTGGG
>JBDTCS010000138.1:0-5882 GCA_039923455.1 Kapaibacterium sp. (SeqCode)
ACGCGAATGGTGTTCGTCGGCCACTTCCCTGTTGATGCCGCATTGCAAAGCAAAGCCAATTGCTATCGGATGACCTACGATGAGAACGGCGTGCTTACAAAGATCGAGTATCTCAAAGCAGGCAGACTTGCATACGATCCGAGATACAATACTGCAATGATCGTGATCGAGCATGAAGATGGATTCGAAAAGCGAAGCTTCATGAACATTTGGGGGAGGCCCCAAAGGTGCGACGCCGGATATTTTAGCTGTCGAATCAAATTCGATCTTGCGAAGCACACAGGCGTGATTTATACCTACGATGAATTTGGTGATCGAGCAGAAGATAAAGACGGTGCCGCTGAGCGCCGGTTCGTGCTGGATAAGAACGGAGACATTCTTAAAGCGCTGCCTTTCGATGCCAACGGCGAGAGGAAAATGGCGGCCGTAGGCAAGTACGAAGTTCGGAATAAGGCCAATGCAAAACATCAGCTGATTGAAAGCGGGATCTATACCGAGACTGGTGAAGCGATTGCATCAGCAGATGATGGCGCTCTCAGGCGAACGACGTATGACCCGAATGGAATGCCGACGGAAATTCGGATCTTTGGACCGGATGAACAGCTCGCCGGCAATCAGAACATTGCAATCACACAATACACCTGGAGCCTCACCGGTCAACAGTTAGCACGCCGCGCCCTTGACCATCATACTAAGTTATTGAGGCTAATCGAATGGACGTTGGACGAATTTGGAAATATCACCGAATGGAGAAACTTTGGCCCAGATGGACGATTGATCGGCCCCGGTGTTGCGATTACCAAGTTTACCTACGATCCGTTCAACAACGAAACTTCGGCGGCTAATTTTGATTCATCCGGCAAGCCAGTCATTGATGCGAACGGGCTGGCCGAGACGCGTTTCGGCTATGATGTGAAAGGCCACTTGATCGAGATAAGGCATTTTGGCTACGATCACAAACTGGCAATCGATAGCGAAGATAATTATGCGATCGAAAAACTCGTGCGTGATGGCAACGAGGATATGGTGGAGGAGCAGTTCCTAAACAGCCAAGAAAAACTTACACTCTGCCGCGGAGGCTACGCGATTCGAAGAAACACTTGGGACGCCATGCACGACCAATTGAGTCAGTCCTTTTTTGGTGTTGATACGCTGCTGATCGACATTCCACCCTACGGCATTGCGAGAGGCGAGTGGGAGTATGACGAAACAGGAATAGAGACCGGCGAGGATTATTACAACACGAAAGACGAAGAAGTCGAGATCACCGATTCCACAAAGGACGCGTTTCTTCATGCGAAGACAAAGTCGCTAAACGTGAACGTGGAGGGATCCTACAAGAATATTGACGGACAATATAGTCTCGAATATGACTCGAGAGTCTGGCAAGTTTCCGAAAAACTATTTCCGCAAGGCGATCTCGCATTGCTGCATTTTTCCGGGCAATGCTTCGCACTATTTTTACATCGCCTTTCGGCCGTAACCCTCGATGAATCGGTTGCGAAAATGATCGAGCTTATGAAGATCAGCGCAAATAAGGTCGAGATGCTCTCGCATGAAACGCGATCGGTGCATAATCACAATGTGGCATTCTGCAAGGTCGAGGCAATGGTAAAGGGGCAGTCGTTCGTCTATCTCATCTATCTCGCAAAAACTCGCCGCGGCCTGGTTACGATCACAACCGGTTCTGTGAAAGCAAACTTTCCTCAACACGAAGCGGAGATGATGATGGTACTGAACGCGGTGAATTACTCAGATTGACTCAACTAAAAAGCACCGCAACCTGTATCGCTTACAACTGTAGCCACCACAGCCGCAAATATTTTAGTCGAGTGGAGAGTTCGAGCACATCGTCGCGAAAGAGGATCGGCACTTTGTAAATCACGAACTCGCGAAACCATGCGTCAAATGGTTTTTTCTCTACCGTGAAAACGCGGCACGTATAGACGCTATCCGTCACCTTGAGCAACATTAGAATGCGATAACCGTGATCATCTTCGATCACGTTATGCCACAGATCGCCTTGCTTCATGTTGCTCAGCACGCGATCAACGAGCGGATCGACTGGGATCTCCTCATCATGACCGCCCGGCATTTTTTGCACACCGGTAAACTTGGAAATCTTTAACGTGTCGCAATGTAATTTTGAAAATGTCTCGGGGCGGTGAATGATACCATTCCATATCTTTTGCACACTGTCACGCTCCGCACGATGCACATTCGTATCGACTGCGAAATATGCGCGAAGCCTCGGATTGACAAGCGTCGGTTCGACGATGAGCCGATAATACGCAGCGGTATCTTTACCAAAAATTTGCTTCAGACATGCCAGCCGTTCGGGATCGCGTGAGGTCTGATCAATATAATCTGCCTTTTGCTTTAGGGCAGCCTTCGGAGCTATTTGCCCGTAGGCGATCCTCAGCACTTCCTTTTCGAGTGTTTTGTTGCCGAGCTCGACAACCGCTTGCTCTTTTGTGACTGCGGTGTCACCATAACAAAGTTCCACGGCGATCTCGTAGTTTATATCCGAGTTCTCGATCGCGGCATCACCGATCTTAAGCGGCGGACCATTTTTTTGCGCAAACGCATCCTGTCCAATAAACAGGAGCCCACCAAGCGCTCCGGCCAGGAGAAAATAACGGGTCGATCGAGGAAGCGAGAACAATCGATCTAACGAAAACTGGTGTATCGAAAGCGGCATACGTAATTTGTTTGGCGTAAAACAACGCCGAACGGATTTAGTCTCCCCAAAAGTCATCTCGGCAAAAAAATGAAAAAGGAGGTGATTACCTCCCTTCTCTTCTACCCCATTGTCGCAAACAAGTTTCGGTCCCTATGGCGATTACGCCTACCAGGCCAAGCCTTTGAGGAGAACTCCCTTCCCCCTTTGAGCGGTTATCATTCCGCAGCCTGAAACACGCTTCGAGATAGAAGCGTATTGTTCATTTTGCATATCGGACGCTGCACGAGTTTACACACGGTTTTCTATCAATTTAGGAGATATTTCATGAAAAAAGCACTTTTGGTTCTTACGCTGCTGGTTCCATGTTCGGGCACAGCACTTTTCGCACAGTCCACCTCGTCAGCGACTGTCGGTGGCACTGCGACGATCGCCACAGCGCCCAACACGGGCACGATCACGGTTAGCAATGTACCAGCCGGCGTATCGACCACAACATACACTGTCCAAGGAGCTTCCAGCACCGCAAGCGTTGCTGTAAAAACTGCAAAGCGAAAAGGCAAGGGCACGGTAGCTGGCACAAAGACGTGTGGTGGCGCAACCTGCACTGGCTCTTGCGGAGCACACGCAGCAACTGGCAACGCGGGTGTAGTGCATCGTGGCACTCTTACCCCAATAGCAGGTACGGCGACGTTCGCTCCAACAGCAGGCACTACACAGGTAGGGACGGTGTCGAATGTTCCCGCCGGCGTTTCAATTACTACAATCGGACCTGATGGCAGCGTAACCACCTCGCAGTCCGCACCAGTCGCGACCTCCGGTACGCTGATCCCGATCAGACCGAATCAGATCGGCACGGCACCAGCGCCGGCTCAGAAGTAATTGCGAATCGGCAGTAATTCTGTAGGATTCAAAATAGGTTTAAAAGCGAAAAAACCGTCAGCTCCGAATTTTTGGAATTGACGGTTTTTTTATTAGGCTCGTTCCACGATCTTTCTCTCGCAATCAAAAATACGTCGTGACGTTTCCCGTTCAGATACCGATAGGTCCCTACAGAATCGATCCCCATGTGGTCTTCGAGTTTCTTGCATACACAATCGGCTTTCGGGTATATCTTAAGACGCGCAGCAAAGAGATGCTGCCGTTCGATAAAGCAATCTGGGTAGTTGTTGGTGCAATCGCAGGAGCGGCGATTGGTTCGAAAATTTTGTTTTGGTTCGAGAATCCGCCACTCACACTTGAGCACATCACCGACTTCATGTTTTTGATGGGCGGTAAAACAATCGTCGGTGGTTTGCTTGGCGGACTCATTGGTGTCGAGTTTGCAAAGAAGCGGTTGCATTGGACGAGGCGCACGGGTGATGATTTTGTGATGCCGCTTATTGTTGGCATGTCGATTGGTCGGATCGGTTGCTTTCTTAGCGGCTTGCAAGACGATACCAGCGGCTCAGCAACGACCTGGTTTACCGGCGTAAATTTCGGTGATGGTATTCCGCGTCATCCGACGCAACTCTACGAAATAGCATTCCTGATTGTGCTCGGAATTGTGATCACATTTGTTTCGAACCGATCTCGGCTCGCACAAGGTGCACGATTTCAGATCTTTATGCTTGCGTATCTGGCGTTTCGATTGGGCGTAGATTTTCTGAAACCTCGTGCGATTATTTTTCTTGGGCTTGGCACTATTCAGATCGTCTGTATTCTCGGCATTCTCTATTACATAAAGTTTATTCCACATTGGCGAAGCACTGCGCTCTCGGCAGACGAACCAACTATTGACGAACATGTCACATCAGAAACAGCGTCCGTATCTCTTTCTTGAATTGACGAACAGTATTTGTTCGAAGTGTCTTCGCAAGTGTGAGGCGAAGGTGATCGTCCGCGACGAAAAAGTGTATTTGCACAAACATTGCTTCGAGCATGGTCTGGAGAAAGTATTGATCTCGACAGATGTCGCGTATTATAAAAAGTGTCGCGAATTTTTGAAGCCGGCCGAAGTGCCGCTGAAGTGGAACACCGAAATAAAATACGGCTGCCCGTATGATTGTGGCCTGTGCCCCGATCATGAGCAGCATAGTTGCTTGACGCTTGTGGAGATCACGGATAAATGCAATCTCGCTTGCCCGATCTGCTACGCGGGTTCGTCTCCACAAATGGAAACCTCTCGTTCGCTCGAAGAGATCGAGTTCATGCTCGACGCAATTGTTGCGAATGAAGGTGAACCCGATATCGTCCAAATCTCCGGCGGTGAACCGACGATTCATCCGCAATTCTTCGAGATACTCGATATGGCAAAACGCAAGCCGATCAAGCATCTCATGGTGAACACGAATGGACTTCGCATCGCACAAGATCGTGAGTTCGCAAAGCGCCTCGCGACCTACATGCCGGGCTTCGAGATCTATTTGCAATTCGATAGCTTTGATGAAGCGCCACTGCGTGAGCTTCGTGGTGTTGATCTTCGCGCATCGAGAGAGCGTGCGATCGAGCATCTGAACGAGTTTAATATTTCGACCACGCTCGTCGTGACACTCAAAAAGGGATTGAACGATCACGAAGTCGGTAAGATCATTCAATATGGTCTGAAGCAGCGAGCAGTGCGAGGTGTGACGTTTCAACCGGTGCAAGTTGCAGGTAGGCTTGAAGATTTCGATCCGGCAACTGACAGGTTGACGCTGAGCGAAGTTCGGCAAATGATCATTGATCAATCGGGAGTCTTTCGAGCAGAGGATATTATTCCGGTGCCGTGTCACCCGGATTGTCTCGCGATGGGTTACGCACTCAAGATGGCCGGTACCGTTACGCCGCTCACGGGACTCATCGATCCGCAAATACTTATCGAAGGCGGCCGCAACACAATCGTTTATGAGCAAGATGATTATCTTCGTTCGAAAATCTTCGAGCTCTTCTCGACTGCGCACTCTCCGGATTCGAGTGCGCTCTCACTCAAGAACTTGCTCTGCTGTTTGCCTATGGTACCGGTGCCGGATGCGATTGGTTACGACAATGTGTTTCGCGTGATCATCATGCAATTCCTCGATCCGTTTAACTTTGATGTGCGATCGGTGAAAAAGACTTGTGTGCATATTGTGCATCCCGATGGACGGATCATACCGTTCGACACTTATAATATTTTCTATCGTGGTGAGCTCGAAGAAAAACTGCGCGAGCTTCGTGGTGATCCGCAAACGAAGCCGATGAC
>JBDTCS010000139.1:0-27992 GCA_039923455.1 Kapaibacterium sp. (SeqCode)
GCGTTCGAAACCGCGGGCGCATAATGCGTCGAGAAATAAGTGATCTTCGGCTTCAGTGCATCATAGGTGTACTTCATAAAATACCCCCAGATCGGCGCAGCAGCTCGGCCACCTTGTCCATCGGCACCTGCTGTAAAACTAATGCGCTTATCATCGAAGCCGACCCACACGCCCGCAGTAAAGAGTGGCGTATAGCCGACGAACCACGCATCTTCGTAATTCTGCGTTGTGCCCGTCTTGCCTGCGGCCGGAAAATGGAAATTACATTGGCCTCGAATACGGCTCGCGGTGCCACGATCAACGACATCAGCGAGGCAACTCGTCATCATGCGCGCGATCTTCGGTTCAAGCACATTCTCAAATTCGGGCCGTGAACGATAGAGCACTTTTCCGTTGCGATCTTCCACACGAAGAATGGCGTATGGCGTTGCCCTTATGCCATCGTTAGCAAAAGTAGAATATGCACTCGTCAGTTCGATCGGACTAACTTCCGCGCTGCCAAGCGCGATCGACGGATACGCAGGAATATTCGAGCGAATACCAAGTCGCTTCGCCATTCGAATCACATCTTGTATCGATGTGACTTCGAGCATCGCATGGATTGCGCATAGGTTGATCGAGTATTGCAGCGCCGTGCGAATGGAGCGTGTACCGCCCGTCGATTCACCCTCAAAATTCCCCGGCGACCACACCCTGTCTCCATCCGGCATTGAGATCGGCTCATTCGAGATCTGCGTTTCCGGAGTTGCACCTTGTTCAAAACACGAAGCATAGATGATCGGCTTGAACGACGAGCCGGGCTGACGGACGATCTGCGTTGCATGATTCAATCCGTACCGCTGCTCACGAAAATTCGAACTTCCCACCATCGCAAGAATTTGTCCCGAGGTTTGATCAAGACAAACAAACCCTACTTGCATGCGCAGCTCTGCTTTTTTCACGCTATCCACAAATGTAGTACTTGCGCGAAGTTTTTTCTCGATCGCACGTCGTGCTTTTGCATCGGTCGAAAGTTTGAAATCGACATTTGCGCGAATGCTGCGAGAGACGAGCGAATCAAGCAGTGGTTTGTGCGCGGCCCAATTCCATCGCTTCTCGACTACTCGCTTCTGATAATCGGCGACGTGTTCGAGCACCGCACGATTTGCTGCACGTTGCATCACCGCGTTCAGTGTGGCGTAGACCACCAGCCCATCGCGATAAAGATCATAACCTTGCAACTCGGGTCTGCGGGATAAATCCTGACGGATCATCTCTACAAAATGTGGAGCAATTCCTTGGTACCCGCGCTGCACGACGACCTTTAGTGGCTCGGCTTTATATTTCGTCGCAAGGTCCGCCGATAGCATCTTGTTGTCCACCATGTTTTCGATCACGGTGTTACGCCGAGCGATCGCGTGGTCGTAATTGTCTTCGGGGTCGTAATTCTCAGGACCCTTTAGCACTCCAACAAGATACGCGCACTCGGCAGGCGTAAGTTTACTGACATCCTTGCCAAAATAGACCTGCGCTGCAACTCCCACTCCATACGCCCCTCGTCCCATATATGCAACGTTGAGATACATCTCGAGTATTTCACGCTTCGTGTGCGTACGTTCGATCTGCACTGCAGAGACGAGCTCTCGAAGTTTGCGAAGTATGCTCTTCTCTTGTGAGAGATAGAGATTTCTGGCGAGCTGCTGGGTGATAGTGCTTGCACCTTGACGTGGTGAGAGCGTTACGATATCTGTCCAAGCTGCTCCGAGATTACGCGAAAAATTAACGCCCCAGTGTCCAAAGAAATCGCGATCCTCGGTAGAGATGAGTCCGTTGATCAAGAACGGCGGCACGTCGCGAAGATGCACCGTCGTTCTGTTCTTGATATAATATTGATCAATCGATTCGCCGTCGGAGCTGATGATCCGCGTCGCAACTTCAGGATGCGGATTCTCCAATTGATCGAGCGTCGGCAATCCATGACTCACGGCGATCCACAGAAACGTGATGCCCGAAGCGATAACCAACAAGCTGAACAGCATCAACCACGTCAATCGCGACAAGCGCGAGAGCTTCGTCTTAGTCCAACGGAAACTTCTGGTGAAGATATTCATCTATTGCTGATCATTGCCTTGTGCTGGTTCACCAGCGGTTTCAAGTCGGAATCCCGCGCTATCAAAAACGCCATACGAATAATGTACTAACCAATCCCCGAGATTAATATAACGGCCTACTCCGCGTGAGGTTTCAACTTCGACCATCTCGGGTAAATGACGATGCCCCATGACAACATAGTCCGTGTTGCCCTCGGCAAGCTTTCGCTCTGCGAAGATACGAAGCCCGTCTTGCTTTTGCAGCGCATCACGTCCATCGGTGTAACCTCGCGAACCGCTGCTTATGCGCTCAGCAAAGGGAATTCCAAAATCCGGATGAATGATGGAGTAGAGCGCAAGCGACACGCGGTTTCGGAGAATCTTTCGGAGAATCAAATATCCGGTGTCATTAAGCGCTTTCCCGTCGCCGTGCGCAATGTAAAATTTTTTGCTCAAAAGCTCTCGCTCGATGTCGCCGGAATGTACAGGAATTCCGAGCTCGCTAAAGAAAAAGTCGCGGTGACCGAAATCGTGGTTACCCATGAGATATTCGGTCGGAATCCGTTCGGCGATCTGGGCAAGCAACCCAAGCGTCCGAATATGCCGACGCGGAACGACCGAACGAAATTCAAACCAGGAATCAAAAAGATCGCCCACGATAAAAAGCCCAAGCGCTTCGCCGCGCTCGGCCTCCAATTCTATCTTTTTGAGCAAGCCCAGAAGTCGGCGTTCACGCTCCCTATCGGCCTCCCGATCTCGGCCAAAGCCGAGATGAACATCACTGATGAAATAGTACTTTTGAGACATCTGCTACGAAAATACGGGTAAGATGACGGGTTCGGGTGGGATGCTAAAAGTAGCCGCCCTGCATCGGTTGCATTTCTTCAAAACGTGCCGTTGGGCACCTTCAACGCCGGTTCTGCGTCTTTTAGAGTGTAGAATCACTAGTTTATAGAAACGGGCGGCCCGTTTTGGACGCATAAAATAATTTGCATGAAGAGAAATCTATCCCGGTCGTTAATAATAGCGCTCGGACTTGTCGGTCTTTTGGGTTCGATCGTAAGCTGCACTCCTGAGTGCACCAATATTCCGAATGAGAGCTCTCCGAGAATTCGCGCCATCAATGCGATGCCGGATCAACCGGGGGTCGTCCTATATATCAACGGACATCTCTTCAACTCACTTAATCAGTACACGCTTCCCTTAACCTGGGGCTATGTGTCCACAAATGAAGATGGGACCAAGCTTGCGCCAAGTAGCCTTGCTCGGATGACGGTACTTTCTATAAGTCGCGATACGCTCTTCGACACGACGATGGTGCTCAACCCAAATCGACATACTTTGATCATCGCAGGTCGTGGTTACAAACGCTCCATTGCTGAGCTCAATACAAAGCTCATCATGCTACTTGATGACGATGCTGACGTGCCCTCGCACAGCGATACCATAAGTTACGTTCGTTACGCAAATGCCGCGCTTGATCTGCCACCGCTCGATGTTTATTTCTCAAGTACGATCAACAAAGACTCTTTGCCAGCGTTTACACTGCCCTACGGAAGTGCAACCGGCTACCTTCGCGTCCCAGCCAACGTGCAGGGCCTTATAGCGACGGAGCATGGGAATCAGGACAACGTAATCTTTACAATCAATAAGACGCTCCTAAGTCTTAAAGGAATTTTAGCGACGATCGTTTTTCGCGGTGACCGTAGGCCACTGGGAATCGAGCCAACGCCGACGATTCTATTGCTTTCCGATCTTAACGGCAGAGAGATCACCGAGATCAATACCTTCGGTGCCCGATTCGTAAACGGTATGCGGACTCAAGAGCTCAACTTGATGCCTAAGGCGCTAAAAGTTCGATCGCAGTATGGTGATACAGGCCCGCGTAACGATCTACCAGGTGAGAACGCTTTGCTCAATATTTTTCCGGGTTCGGTTACCGAATACGTACCGTTTAATCCTGACACGCACGGAATCAGCATCTGGTATTTTGGAAGCGAGTTCTCTCGTCATGACACAACCCACATTTATTCGTTCGGACCCGACACGTGCGAACTTGGCAAACGATATACTTTCATTGCGCTTGAGACCGATCTGCTCGGCTCGCCCGTTGCCCTGCCGACGCACTTGAGACTAACCGATAGTATGACCTCGCCCGGCAAGGGATTCGGACGTGTGCGGATAACAAATCTATCACCCGATCACAATATCAGCTTTACCATTGGTGGCAAGCTCGCAAACATGCGGCAAAAAGATGTCCTCTACTTTGATATTCCGGCGCAAGCGGGATACTCACTGAACATCAGTGATGGTAGTGTGACTTCGACAGCACGATTCGATGTAGTCGAAGGAAAGCCGAGTTCGGTATTTTTCCTTCCATCACAATCGACGACGGATCTGCCGTACATGACCGCTCCGAATTAACGGAGCGGCCGCGAGCGCAATTATTCTTCAACGGGTTCGCCGATATCGAGATAGATGATCTCTTCTTTCGGACGATAACCGATAAGCTCGGCGTATCGACCCCAGTCGATGACTGTCTCGAGTAGATCTTCCGGATCTTCGTAGGGCATGCGAGTTGCGTAATCTTCGATCAGAACTTCGCGAGAGATTTCTCCTTCGTTGCGCGATAACGTTTCGAGCAAGATCTGGAAAGTCTTCAACCCGCGAAGTTGTTTGTTCAGCAATGCCTTCTGCGTATTGATATCTGAGCCGACGAATTCTTTTCCGAGTTGCGTCACGACTACGTTATGCCCGGGAGTCTCGGCGAACGAAAGTAATTCCGCAGCCTTGACGATCTGCAACGTTTCGTCGAATCGTCTGCTAGCTGCCTCCGCAAGATCACCACTTCCCATCGAACCCGACTCGACAAGAATGTTCAGCAAGCCCAGAATTTCACCGATATAGACCGTCGGGATAATCTCGACCTTACCAACCGCACTCTTCGGCTCTTCCGTGAATGGGAGGACCGTGTTGGTGATGAGTGAATGAATCTTGTTCGAGAGATCGAGATATTCATCCGAGCGTGGGTTACGCGGATACGGCAGCGGATTCACGAACTCCGCTTTGATCCGCCCGGGATGAGCGTCCAGCACAATAATACGGCTCGCCATTTGCACCGCTTCGTCAATCGAATGCGTCACCATCACGACAGAACTGAGCGTTCCTTCGTGCGCATGAAAAAGATTGAGCACTTCACCGCGCAAATTCTCTGCCGTGAGCGCATCGAGTGCGCTGAAGGGTTCATCCATGCAGAGTATCTTTGGCTCGACAACAAGTGCGCGAGCAATTCCGACGCGTTGCTTCATACCACCGGAGAGCTCTTTCGGATATGCTTCTTCGAAACCTTCGAGTCCAACGGCGTCGATCGCCTTCTTAACTTTTTCGCGAATGTGTTCTCGCGGCATCTTGAGTGCTTCAAGTCCGAGGCCGATGTTCTCTTGCACAGTGAGCCACGGTAAAAGCGCGAACGATTGAAAAATGAGCGCTGTATCGGGATTGTTATCTCGCAACGGCTTACCCTCAACCGTTACAGTCCCGAGTGTTGGTTGCAATAGCCCGGTGAGAATTCGAAGTATCGTCGACTTACCACAACCGGATGCACCAAGCAAACAGAGAAACTCGTTGCTCGCAACCGAAAGACTAATGCGCTCCAGCACCGGCAGCGGCTTGCCGTTCGGCGCGGTGAAGGTCATGCTCACCTGCCGAAGATCGACGAGTTCGTGTCCCGGAACAGGTGCAGTCCGATTTTGCAATGCAGCGGCCGACATCGGCACTGCGAGCGTGTCGGTGTGTGTTGTTGTCGGATCGAGAGTTGCGTTACTCATAGGTTCGTGTGCTCCTTATCAATTATTTAACGCATAGCGCTCGTGCGCAATATTGAAGAGTCGTCGCCACAGTGATTTGTTGATTCCTACCACGACCATACACATCACAAGCACACTGGCTCCTAACAATGGGTAGTTCCCTTTTTCCGTTGCAAGGCTGATGAGCGAACCCAAGCCGTGCGCGATAAGATGCTTTCCCGAATAGGAAACATACTCGGCAACAATGCTCGCATTCCACGCACCACCTGCGGCAGTAACCGCCCCTGTAATTATCGACGGAAAAAGCGCAGGCAAAATGAGTTTTCGCCACCAAATCTTTCGTGGCATTTTGTAACTCGTAAACATCTCGCGCAAATCAGTCGGAATCGAACTTGCTCCGGCGATCACATTAAAGAGCATATACCACTGCGTACCGAGCAACATTAAAATAATCGCACCGTATTCGATCGATACGCCGAGCGCCGCAAGCAAAAGCAACACGAGCGGAAAAAGCATGGGTGCCGGAAACGATGCCATGAATTGAATCACCGGTTGCAACCGATGCGATAATTTCTGATTCATCCCGATCATCGCACCCACCGGTACAGCCCAGACCGCACCAAGAATTACTGCGAGACTAGTGCGCAAAAGCGTGAGCCCCGTCCCACTCAGTATCGCGATCCACTCATCGCTCGATAGATCATTCGAGAAGAGCACGATCAACTTGAACACACCAAATCCGAGACCAAGGGCGATGCATACTGTAAATAAAACGCCAAGCACCTTGTTCCAAAACGACTTCTCGCTACTTTCTTGAACGGCGAAGGCCTTACTCTCGACGTAGGCGCGTTTGACTTCGTACTCCTTTTCACTTTCGGCGGTGGTTTCTCCTTTGCGTTTGGAGATGCGCTTCCAAAACCAATGCAACAGTTGAGAATCACGCACGACATCCAACACCAACGAGCGATCGTCGGGCTCGCCGGCCATCTCTTCCATTCGAAACTTTCGACTCCAGATCACGAGTGGCTTCCATAGCACTCGGTCCAGAAACACGATCATCGCACCCATCGCGACTACTGCTCCGAGCATTGCAGGGATATTGCCTTGCTCGATCGCAACGCTCATATAGCTACCGATCCCGGGCAATCGAAAATCCTTATCGCCTAACTTGAACGCTTCCGTGATCGTGAGAAAAAACCAACCACCCGCCATTGACATCATCGAATTCCACACGAGCGGAATAGTGCTCGATGGAAGCTCGAGCTTGAGTAGCGTCTCCTTCTTGCTGAGATAAAAACTTTTGCTCGCTGCGCGAAGATCGTCGGGGATAGCTTTGAGTGAGTGATAGAATGCGAAGGTCATGTTCCAAACCTGTCCGGTGAAGATCATGATCACTGCCGCAAACTCCAGCCCGACATTCGTGTTTGGAAAAAGTGCAATTAGCGCAAGCACCAGCCCTGGCAAAAACCCAAGCACCGGCACCGATTGCAACACATCGAGCAACGGCAACATGATCTTCTCGGCACGCCGTGAGTGCGCCATGATGTAACCATACCCAATCGTGAAGAGCAGCGAGATCACGTACGCAGCAAGTCCGCGCGAAAGAGAGAACAACGTGTACAGCGGGAGGTATGCAAATCCTGTGTGAATCTCGACCGAGGGTTGCAAGTGCGCACTCCACTGCCGACTGACAAGAGTAAGCCAATAGATGGCACCACAAAGTGCACCGAAGACGGCAACGTCCGCAATGCTGATGCGACGCGGAAGGCTAATAAGGTCACGTACGAAGCTCATGTCGTCCTCTCTACTTGTTTCCTACATAGGCAAATGCACGTTGAATAATGCGATTCGGAAAACGCAAAACGAATTGATAAAGTATGAGGGCCTCAGAATGGAAAAAGCCCAGGTCCGCTGCAAGCAGACCTGAGCCCAACACCAACTTTTCAACTTTGACGCCCTCGCTCGCCAACTTCTTTTTTCCGGCGCGAATAAACTACGTCCGCTGTTTTTTCCTTGGTATCTGCTTATCCGTTCTGCGATCAGCCGACGCGATTGGCTTTTGCGTTCCGACGTTTGGAGCGCGAACTTCCAACAGCTTCGCATACGCAGCTTCCGCTTTTTCTATTGAGACCATCGCCTCACGCTTACGTCGGAGTGTTGAAAATCCGAAGCCCGCGACAAGCGTCAAGATACCAGCCCACACCAAATTAATATACGGCTTGATAAACGCGTCGACAAAGATCACTTCTGTCTGTTTCGGTTGTGGAATACTCTTATCGAAATACCGGATCACCACTTTTGAATTTGCGGGATTCGACATATCGGGCTTGAGCTCGGCAAGTTGCAAATGATACGTCGTACCCGGTACTGTGATATCCTCTTCCTTCGCCTCGTTCGATTTAAGATTTCGAGTGACGGAGAGCTGTAGAGGTATCGGCTTTGCGTCCTTTGTTCTCAGATCGGTAACTTCGACGGACGCCCTCACGCGAAACGCTTGGCCACCGAACATCTTCGCTTTTTCTTCTTGTGGAAAATCGAAGTCGATAAATTTCAGCGAGGCTGCACCATTAAACACCGTGATGGACTGACCTTTGGACATTGTGTCCTTCGGAACTCCACCTGTGTGATCATAGCCGATCGTCGTAAAGTAGAGATCGCGAGCCGCATATTTTAGTATGCTCGGATTGATGATCGGATCGGTGTGTTGATTGAAATCTGTCATATACCAGAGCGGCCGCGCAACTCCAACGATCCCTTTGTCATTGGCAACTTGAATGATCCAATTCGTGCGCTCAGGTGGCGATTCTTGCGCACCCATATAGGTGAGTGTGTATTTACCTCCGAAGGCTTTTGTTGGCGTGCCTTGTGGAAGCGTGACCATCTCCTTTTCGGAATAACCAGCAGTCGCAATCACGCCGAGTAGAAAGATCGCAACGCCCATGTGTGCAACGTATGGGCCGATGAATCTGGTGTCGTAATCGAATCTCGGAAATCCGACCGTTACGAAAAGTCCGATAACAACTGCGAGTGTAATGAAGAAATATGGAAGTGCACCGACTATCGCGGCCTCGAATAAATTATAGTCGCCGGCAGTCGAAATTAACAGCGCAAGAACCGAGATAGATATAACTAAAAAGAGTGCTGTTCGAATGCGCTTGCCATACTCTCCTTGCTGCACAACGCCACCCTGAAACTTCACTCGGAAGTGTCCTTTGAATATTCTGTATCCGATCTCCGCATTTACGAAGAGTGCAAAGAGTGAGCCCGCTGCCATCGCGAGCAATTCCGGCTTACGCAATCCCAGTAAGAAGAACGCGATCGTACCTATTCCGGTGAGGATAAGTGATTGCGTTGCTCGCTTAAGCATTTCCTTCGTGTTCGTCTGCTTCCACTTGAGCAATAGCGAAAGTCCGTTGATCACCATCAATGCGATCGCGATCGGAATATGAAGGTTGTTGTAAAAATTATTATCGACTTTCGTTGAAACGAGCGGCGAACTTGTACCGATGAAAACGACGAGCGTGCTCGCTCCGAGCAGGGCTGCTGCGATTGAGAGCGATGTCTCTCGCGACATGAGCTTATACTCCGTGCCGAGTGTCGTCATCTCGCGCCAACGCACGAAGAACATGACAAACGACGAGCCCACAAAAAGAATAAGTGCGCCAAGCAACAGATTGAATGCAAGATTGCCCGGATCAGCAAACGAGTGAACGGAGGCATCGCCAAGAATGCCGGAGCGCGTTAGGAATGAACTGTAGAGTACGAGCGCGTATGCCAAGAGCGTCATCGCAATATTCGTGCGAACCAGTCCTCCGGTTCGTCGCTGTGTAAGCATCGTGTGTACTGCCGCAACGGTGACAAGCCACGGAAGCAGACTAGAATTCTCGACCGGGTCCCAACCCCAGTAACCGCCCCATCCAAGCGTCTCATACGCCCAAAAGCCACCGAGCATGATTCCGAATCCGAGCACCATTCCGGCGCCGAGCGTCCACGGCATCGATGTTGCAATCCAACCTTGATAATCTCGCTTGATCAGACCAGCGATTGCGAAAGAGAATGGAACTGCGAGTAACGAGAAGCCGAGAAAGAGCATCGGCGGATGAATAACGATCCACAGATTTTCAAGCGATGGGTTGAGCCCTTTTCCATCCTTCGGAATAAAGCCAGTCGGGACTTCACCGGGATGCGCAGCATAGATAGACTGAAACGGACTCTTTGCGATAAGCATCAGCGCAAGAAAACCAAGCACCGCCAAGAATACCGCCATTACCTGCGGTTCGTACCTTTGACGTGCTGCATAAGGCATCAGGAAGATCGCAATGATCGCACTCCACAATGCCCAAAGCATAAAACTTCCTTCTTGACTCGCATAGAATGTTGAGAAGAGCAGCGGCTTCGAGAGTGAACGAGAGACGTGCTCGTACACATAATTAATCTCGAAGTGATAATTGAAAATGTAATAGAGGAGCGTGCCGGCCGCGACGAAGATGCTAATGATCGCGAGATGCGTAACAAGTCGTGCGGCCGTTAGTAACTCACCCCGGCCTCGGGCAACGAGCGTATAGAGCACGATGCCCGCCAAAATTGCGGCAAACATCACTGCCATTGCAACACTACCAACCATAATTAGCGGGGTTAATCCTGATGAGAAAAATTTTCAAAAGCTGGAGAGCGGATAGTTTGTGATGAGGAGCAACAAGAGCAGTGATCGCGATTGGGCGATCTTGCTACATCGCACTCTGCTCGGTACCCGGCATCTTCCCTGTGCCCTCGTAACGTGAAGGACACTTCGTCTGAATATCCGTCACTTCAAAAACGCCCGACTCCACTTTGCCGACGCATACCACACTCGGTGCGACATCAAAATTATTGGGCTTCATGCCTGCATACTTCACCTGCATCTCCACACCTTCGTGATCCTTCATGTGAAAAGAGAACGTGTTTGAGTGCGTGTCATATTTCGCACCCTTCTCTTTGACCCACGTACCGGAGATCTGCGCTCGCTTACCGCTGCGTTCTGCTTTTTGAAAATCGGAATAGTCGATCTTATTATCCATCAGTGCGAATGCCGCAACACCAAGGAAAATAATTGCAAGTCCGAGCGCGAATAGATGTTTCTTCTTCATAACTGATTTATTAACTAACAAGTGAAAAACAGTCGAACGACTATCTTGGTTCGGGAGCGATTAAAGCGCCCATTTTCGGACTATCTTGGCATACACGGAGATCAATCCGGTACATCAGAAAGCTACTTACGGGCTTCCAATTTTCGAACGCGGCGGTCCAATCCGAGCAAAAAAGTGAATAATCCGAGCCAGATCACACTTGCGATGATCCCAACAACATAGAGCGGATTCGATTCTAAAAACTCCATAGTTCAGTTTCGACTTTTGTATAGAACAACCGATCAGATATCTTCCTCTTCATGCTCGGCCAAGCCAAGCACTCGACGTGTGAGATCCGCCAACCAAAAATAGAGCAGCACGAAAACGAATACATTCGTCCAGAGCATTCCTAGCAGTGTCGGATCGGTGTGCGTCTTTCCATTCGCATTGATCACTGGCGCTTCCGCTCCTCCACCGCCCGGGTGCAAGCTCTGCGCAATGCGAGGCAGGACAAACATCAAGAGTGGTACGCTCGCGAACGCAATAATATTATAGACTGCCGCGATGCGTGCTTTTTTCTCCTCGCTCTCTTCGAGTAACGATCGAAGAATAAAATAGGCCGCGTAGATGAGCAGTAAAATAAAAATATCTACTTCACGCGGATCCCAATTCCAAAAAGTCCCCCAGCTAAACTTTGCCCAAATACTTCCCGTCACTGTGGAGAGTAGTGTGAAGAGCAAACCGACCGCCGAAGCTGCTCGCGCTTTTTGGTCCAGCAGCATTTTCTGTTCGGGAGTTGATTTCTTCTTTGCCAGGTACAAGATGGAATTGATCGTACCCATCAGAAATGCGAGGAAAGCGACCATCGACATCGGAACATGAAAGAGCATGTTGCGCCCAAGCTCGCCCAAGCCAGGGATTAACGGAAACGTCATACCTGGGTCGAGCCGAACAACTTTTTCTAAGTGATACTCTGCATGTCCGGCATCATACGAAATATCCGCAACAAATGTTGAGCCCTCACCCGAAGGCAGTACCCCAGCGATACTCACTGGCATTACTCGCCCGGTAAAATCACGCGACCCAAAGAATTTCTTACCGATAGAATCGAAACTCGGCCGGACGACGGTGCACTTCACCGGCACCTTGCTCAATCCGGAGTTCATCTTGAAGTTCACAACATCCTCAAAACTTCCGGCCATCGGAGTTGAGAACGAAATGAACGTCACAACCGCGAGCGCGATACCGACGACAAAATGAAAGATGCGGGAGCGAGTGAATTTCACAAAGTAATTCTCGAAGTAATTCTCGAATCTATCGGTTAGTCCTTCCAGATGAATTCAAAGAGCACATAACTAAAAAGCGCCATCACAAGATCAAACGAAAAAAGGATGATAATGTCTCCCCGAATGTCCTGCCAGGTGTTCGCGTGCTCCAATGTGATGCGCGTTGCATCAGTAGTTGCAATGATAAGCGGCGTCAAAACCGGCAGAGCGATCACCGGCAACAGTGCTCCCTTTTGCGCAGCTCGACCGATGAGCGCAGAAAGTATCGTACTCACGGACGCAATTCCTGCAGCGCCAAGACCGAGTTGCAATAGAAACATCGGCCAATCCTGCACCGAAAAATCGCGAGTGAAAAAGAACAGAAAAAATAGTATCGCCGCAATCGCAAGCCCGAGCATCATCATCACATTAAAGACGAGCTTGCCTATATACACGCTATCGGCCGGAGCATATAGCCTAAGCAAAAGCCCTGTGCCTCGTTCTTCTTCAGAGATGAACGACCTTGCAAGTCCGGTCATTGCGCCAAAGAACAGTGCTATCCAGAAGAATGCACTCATGAGGCTCGGCGCGAGTTGTTCGTTCGGTGCCGAAAACAAAATAACCGCAACCGTCACCAGCAAAAACATTACCACCGCACTCACCCCATAGCGCGTGCGGAATTCGACCATCAGGTCTTTGCGGAGTACTGCACGCCATGATGAAGTTGCCAATGTCTATCTTTATTATGCGAGTTCGAGTGCTTTATATGCCGCCGGAAGATATCGAATGATATCACCAGCCGTCATTGCAATCGTAGTAAGATCGCAAACAGCAATGTCAGCAGCAAGCCCATGCAGATAGACGCCAATAATTGCCGCTTGCGTTGCCTCCTCTTTCATTTGCGCGAAGATACCTGCGATCATTCCACCAAGCACATCACCAGAGCCGGCAGTTGCAAGCCCGACATTGCCTGTCGAGTTTACAAAGACAGTCCCCGATGGATCAGCGATATAGGTCGGTGCACCTTTCATCACAACAGTAACGCGAAAACGGATTGCAAATTCTCTCGCACATTCCATTCTGCGCTCATCGACTTGTTGCCAAGTAATCCCAAGCAATTTCGCCATCTCACCCGAGTGTGGAGTGATAATAGTTGGTTGCGTGCGTTCGCGCAAAATTCCGATCTCGGAGGCAACCGCGATGAGTGCGCCTGCATCTGCTACGATAGGTTTGTCCGTCTCCCTCAGAATCGAAACCAGCAATCCCTCCTCACCATCCGTTCCTCGCATGCCGGAGCCGATCAGCACTACGGTCGATCGATTTAACTCTTGTTCGATCTCTGCAAAGCCTGTAATCGGATTCGTATAGCTCGCCGTCATAAGCTCCGGCATCGACTGCGCGATGATGTGTCGCTCACTCTCCGGGACGATCGACGTGACGAGACCAGCACCGGATTTGAGTGCGGCAGTCGAGCCAAGAATGGCAGCACCTGTCATCCCTTTTGAGCCAGTCACACAAGTCACTCTACCGAAGTCAAATTTCGATGCGGTGTTGTTGCGCCTTGGATACGCTTTGGGAATATCTGCGGGCTCGATGAGAATTGTCCGCTCGCTTGGGTCTATTTCTTCCAGTGTGATAGGTGAGCCGAGCGGTGCGATACAAACCTCGCCGGTAACACGATTGGCATCGTGCTGCACAAATCCGATCTTGTACGCACCCATCGTGATCGTTCTTGCGGCACAAACAGCAAGCCGTGTGCCTTCTTCATTGTTTGCGAAGATTCCTGTATCGGCATCAAGACCTGTTGGAATATCAAGCGCGAGGACATGCGCGTTCGAAGCAATTGCTAGTGCGTTCAGTGAAGCGACAGCTTCGAGAATCGGCGAACGCAGTTCACCACTGGCACCGGTGCCAAGTAACGCATCAATCAGAATATCGGGTTGCCTAACAAATTGAGGAATATCAGAATCCGAAACGAAGCGCTTCAAGCGATGCTTGGGGAGTATCTTAAGCAAAATGTCATATTGCACTCTGGCATCCGTCGAGAGATGTTCGGAGTCACCGACCAAAAGCACGAAGGGAATATTTCCGCGCTCCATGAGCAGTCGTGCGAGCGCGAGTCCGTCGCCGCCGTTATTGCCTGTTCCGCAAAAGAGGAGGATGCGGGATTGCGGTTTGCCCTCGAGCCAATCCTTCATCGCGAAGAGCGCACCCCGCGCAGCATTCTCCATCAGGACAGCGCCCGAAATTCCAACCTGATGCATCAGGCGTTCATCCGAAGCGCGCATCTGCGCACGAGTGAGAACTGGTAGCATGCTGCTGTATGGAAAAGAAAACCTACGCCGTATTAGTGCGCAAAAAACTTTTGAACCATACTCGCGAGTATGTTCGGCATAACACCTGTGACGAGCAATCCTATCGCCGCGATCAAAAGCGCGAGCCATGCGCTACGTGCACCGCTCATTGCGATCGTACCACCACCCACTACTTCTACTTGTCCTGCGATCGAACTATGTTCCGGTTCGCGGAAATACATGAGCACGATCACGCGCAAGTAAAAGTACACCGAGATCAAACTTGCGATAACGCCAAGGATCGCATACATCGTGAGCCCGCTTCCGATTGCGACAGAGAAGATATAATATTTTCCGAAGAACCCACCAAATGGTGGAATGCCCGCAAGCGAGAGCATCATAACGGACATGAAAAATGCGAGCCACGGGCGACGCTTTGCGAGTCCGACATAATCGGAGAGTTCGAGTCCGGCACCGGTATCTTTCTCAAGTATTGCGATCACACCAAAAGCACCGATCTGCATCAGTGTGTAGACTGTCAGATAAATCGCGACCGCTCGAACACCAGCTGGGCTCAGCGCTGCCACGCCAAGTAACATATATCCCGCGTGTGCGATGCTGGAATAGGCGAGCATTCGCTTCAGATTCGTTTGCGCAATCGCGGTGATGTTACCGTAGAACATCGAACCGAGCGAGAGCACTGCAAGCACCGTGCGCAACTTCGCGCCGGCGACCGGATCACCTGCAAGCGGCGCGAATGTAATATCAAAAATCAGCGCAAGTGCTGCAAACGCGCCAGCCTTGCCTGCTGTGGACATAAAGCCGGTAACGATCGTCGGAGCGCCTTCATACACATCCGGTGCCCATTGATGAAATGGGAAAGCCGCGATCTTGAATGCAAAGCCAACGAGCAGCATTGCGACGCCCACCCAGAAGATCGGATTGCCCAATACGATCGCGGCACTCTTAGCCTCCATGAATACAATCCGAATCGTGTCAAGATTTGTCGAGCCGACTGACCCGTAAATCAGCGCTATTCCGTAGAGGAAAAATCCGGCCGCAAAAGAGCCAAGCAGAAAATATTTGAGTGCTGCCTCGTTCGAGCGTTCTTTGCGACGAAATAGCCCGGCAAGAACATAGAAGGCGATCGACATCGTCTCGAGGCCGAGAAACGTGACGATAAGATCCATACTCGATGCGAGCATGATCATCCCACATGCCGAGAAGAGAATCAGTGCCGAAAACTCGCCGACGAGTATCTCTTCCTCTTTGAGATAGCGCTCGGCAAGCAGCACGGTAAGAATGACCGCTACACAGAACACGATCGCATAATAGTGCGCGTAACTATCATCAAGGATCATACCACCGAATACGCGGCCAACGTTATCAAGATTGACGAACGCAGCAATCGCTGCACCGACCGCACCAAGTATCGTGATCACGAGTGGTGCACGTGAGGGTCGTTTCTCGAACGCATCCCACATGAGCACAATAAGCGCCGTCCCGAAAAGAATCAGGAGCGGAAGCACGCCGATGATATCGCTGCAACCTACTTGAAATCCAGGCATGAGCCTTTAGTTATACGTTCTTTCGAAATACGTTATTGCAATAAATCCTTAGTGCGCAACGGGCGCATACTGCGACTGTGCAGGCTTTTCCGGCGTCGTTACAACCACACCGTTCTCTTTTGCCTTGAGCAATCCATCCGAGAGTGAGTACATCGCCTTCTCGCTCACCTTGAGAAAATGCATTGGCTGAATTCCAATCCATACCATTAAGGCGACGAGCGGTATGACCGCGAGAATCTCCCGCTTGGAAAGATCGGTGATCGGATGGCCGCCATGTTCGGTGCTATGGTTTTTGCCAAAGACGAACCGCTGATACATCCACAGGAGATACACTGCCGCAAGTATTACTCCGGTGGCCGAGAAAATCGCATACGCCCAACTGTTCAGAATCGGTGAGCGATACGCACCCATCATCGTAAGATATTCTCCAACGAAGCCATTCAGTCCTGGCAAACCGACGCTCGAAAAAATTGCGATACCAAAAAAGACGGTGAATGCCGGGACGGTGAGTGCGAGTCCACCATACTCCGATAGCTCTCGTGTATGTCGACGATCATACATCATTCCGAACATCATGAAGAGCATACCGGTCGAGAGTCCGTGACTAACCATCTGTATCACCGAGCCTTGCAGACCCTCGCGTGTCATCGAAAAAATTCCAAGCACGATAAAACCCATGTGCGTCACGCTCGAATAGGCAATCAGCTTTTTGATATCTGTTTGCACCATCGCGACGAGCGCGCCATAGATGATACCGATCACCGCAAGTGTCGTCATGAGCGATGCATAATCAAAACTCGCCTGCGGAAACAAACCAAGGTTGAAGCGGATGAGACCGTAGGTGCCCATCTTGAGCAACACACCCGCAAGAATCACAGAACCCGCAGTGGGTGCCTCGACGTGTGCATCCGGAAGCCAGGTGTGGAGCGGAAAGAGTGGCACTTTTATAGCAAACGAAAGTGCAAACGCAAGGAACAGATAATGCTGCACGTCGATGGGCAACGACCGGCTGACCGCATACAGCTTTGTCAAATCGCTCGTGAAATATCCGAGTGAATGCGAAGCCGCGATCCCAAGCCAGATGATCGCGACGAGCATCAGCAAGGATCCCGCCATCGTATAAATGAAAAACTTTACGGATGCATAGATGCGGCGCTTGCCACCCCAAATTCCGATGATGAAGTACATCGGAATAAGTATGACCTCCCAAAACATGTAGAAGAGAAAAAGATCGAGCGAGCAAAACACGCCGATCATTCCTGTTTCGAGTAACATCAATAGTGCCATGAATGCCGGTACACTCTTCTGTACGGAATTCCATGTACCAATCAGCGTGATCACCATAAGGAATGTCGTGAGCAATACGAGCATCATCGACATTCCATCCACGCCAACGAAATACGAGAGATTAAGCCCGGACATCACAACCCACGGCATCTGCTCTTTCAGACTGAAGCCGGCAATGCTGCCATCAAACTGCGTATAGACGTAAACCGAAAGCGCGAATGTCAGGAGTGACACCACGAGCGCAATCATCTTTGCGACCGTGGCACTCTTTGTTAGAAGTGCACCGATGGCGCCGAGCAAAGGAAGAAAGATCAGTACAGAAAGTAAACCCATGTACTCTAACTAATCAGACAGATAACTATTCAGACAAAATCAAGTCAAAAAGCATCGACAAAAACAGGAGTGTATAACTCCCAAGCCTATCACCAAATCAAATAGCTGACAACGAGCAGCAGGCCAATCACGATCATGATCGCATAATTCTGGATAAAGCCAGTTTGTATCTTGCGAATTATCTCAGAGGCTCCTCCAGTGAGCGAAGCAAGACCATTGACGACGCCATCAAGGATCTTAACATCGACAATCTTATATAAGAAGCTGTTGCTTGTGAAATAGGTCGGCTGCACTATGAGATTATCATAGATCTCATCAACATAAAACTTGTTGACTGCGAGACGGTATGGCGTACCGAGTGTAGCTTCATCGCGTTCGAGCGTTGTCTTCTTCTTATACAACCGATACGCAAGCCCGATACCGCATAACGCGATCGCGACAGAAACGAACATGAAGACGATCTCCGTGCTGCTCGAATAACTTGACGTTATCACCATCGCGGTCTCTTCACCCTTTTCGAGGACCGGCGCGAGCCAATGCTCAAAAGTATTTCCACCACCGAGCACGCCAGGGATGTTCAAGAATCCTCCGAGCACCGAAAGCACCGCAAGCACTACGAGTGGCATCCACATCGTCCAATTCACTTCATGCGGTGGGTGATGTTGGACATCGAATCGCTCCTTACCATAGAACGTAAGATAGACGAGTCGGAACATATAGAACGCCGTCATGAGCGCTGCGAGTGCACCCATCAACCAAAGGAAAATGCTTCCACGACTAAGCGCACTCCAGAGTATCTCATCCTTTGAGAAAAATCCTGCGAAGGGCGGAATGCCAGCGATGGCAAGTGTCGCGATGAGGAAGGTCCAGAATGTGATAGGCAGATATTTTTTCAGTCCACCCATACGTTGCATGTTCTGCTCATGATGCATTGCTTCGATCACTGCGCCGGAACCCAAGAACAAGCACGCTTTGAAGAATGCATGCGTCATCACGTGAAACACACCCGCTGTAAACGCGCCGACACCGAGCGCAAGAAACATATAACCCAGTTGCGAGATAGTCGAATAGGCAAGCACCTTCTTGATATCATTCTGAAATATTGCAATGATCGCAGCAAAGACAGCAGTCGCGGCTCCAACCGCGGCAACGACAGCGAGTGTTGTCGGAGAAAGCGCGAAGAGCATATTCGAGCGAGCAACCAAGAAGATACCGCTCGTGACCATCGTCGCAGCATGGATAAGCGCCGATACGGGTGTTGGACCCGCCATAGCATCCGGCAACCAAACATAGAGCGGTATCTGTGCGCTCTTTCCCGTGCAAGCCAGAAAGAGCATGAGCGTAATAAATCCGACCGTCCAATCACCAGGTGCAATTCCTGCAACCAAACCTGCATGTCGAACACCATCGATCATGTTTCCGCCGGAGCCAAGAATATCAATGTAATTCAAGCTACCATAGACGGCGATCATCGCTCCCATCGCGAGCAGGTACCCAAAGTCACCGATACGATTCACGATGAATGACTTCTTCGCAGCGTCGGTGTTCTTCTTCTCTTCATACCAAAAGCCGATAAGAAGATAACTGCAGAGGCCTACGCCTTCCCAGCCGAGAAACGTCCAAAGATAATTATCGGCCATGACGAGTTGGAGCATCATGACAATAAAAAGATTCAGATAGGTGAAGAAGCGCGGAAAGCTTCTATCGCCCTTCATGTATCCAATCGAGTAGAGATGGATCAACGTGCCAACGCCCGTGATGATCAGCATGAACACGATAGAGAGTTGATCAATCAGATAGGCAATGCCGATATGGATCACACCAACATCAAGCCAATGTGCGATCGTGATATGGATAGCACGTTCTTCCGGAGCACGACCGAGCAAGTCAATGAACACGAGTGCCGACGCTATGAAGCTGATAAACACGGCAAACGTAGCGACCCAACCTGAGATCGCATGGTTCTTCAAGCGACCGCCGATGAAGACGTTAAATAGAAACCCAACTAAGGGTGCAAGGACGATCAGTAGTATCAACGGTGTCACGATGCTGTATGCTTCTTGCTACTTTATTGATCTAAAACTTACCTACTCAAAAACAATTCTGCTGCGAGCTAAATGGTCGCTTGCGCGTTTACCATTTCATCACATTAATTTGGTTGATCTCGACGGTCTCCTTATTTCGGAAGAGCGCTATCACGATCGCGAGTCCGACTGCCGCTTCGGCTGCCGCAACAGTCATAACGAAAAACACGAGTATCTGTCCGGCTTGATTACCCATGAATTGCGCGAAGGCGATCAACGTCAGATTCACAGCGTTCAGCATTAGCTCGACGCACATGAAGATGATGATTGCGTTTCTGCGAAATAGCACTCCTGCTGCTCCGACAAAGAACAGTATTGCAGAGACCGCTAAATAATGGGTAAGTGGTGTCATGCCTTTGAACGCTTGAACTTCAACTTTTTGATAATCACACCAATCGCTTCTTTGCAAGTATGATCGCCCCAACGGCTGCGGAGATGAGAATGATCGAAGCCATCTCGAAGGGAAACGAATAACTTGTATAGAGCGTCCGACCAATGCCCTCGGTTGTTCCGAGCACAATCGAATTCGGCGCCATCGCCTGCGGCATTTTGTCGGAGGATGCATAGATCACAGCCAACACTTGCGCGAGCACACCGAGCGCTGCAGCAAGACCGACAAATGTTTTCCAACCCTTTGGAAATATCTTCTCTTCGTTCTTTAGATTTAGCAACATGATGACGAACAGCACAAGCACCATGATAGCACCAGCGTAGACTGTCACTTGCACAACCGCAAGAAATTGTGCATGCAGGGTCAAATAGAGCCCAGCAAGACACATGAATGTAAGCACAAGCATCAGCGCACTCACAATGGCGCTCTTACCCGTCACCATAAGTAGCGCAAAGGCCACAGCACCTGTTGCGAGAACCCAAAAAACGATCTGCTCTAATTCCATTTAAATCGAAGTAGTCTCGACTATCTAAAGTAGTAAATTATCTAAAGTAGGAGATTATCTAAAATAGTAATGGACGGACGCTGATGGCAAAGGCAGCAATTCACCGGTTGGTTGAAACGAGGTCAACATTAAGTTGAACGCCAAGCCAATGGTGCTCCCCATTCCGAGTTCTATTCCCACGCCTGCGCCAATACGAGTAGGTCCGTTGTAGGTGTTATGCACTACAGCGTCACTTGAGTTATCCGTATAGAAATAGGAAAATCCTGCGGCGCCATAGAAACGGGTTTTTTCTTGGACGAAGAGATCAAGTTCCGTTTGAAATCCAAGATCCCAGAACACTCCACCGCTAGTCTTCCATGCAAATCCCGAAACCATGTAGGCGAGTGGCAAGGGAAGATGATGACGAAACGAAAAGCCCAAGCCGGTTGCCAAATTTGCGTTAAGCCCAAAGCCGAAAATGTTTTCGGTCACGCTGGTCTTTTCAGAAGTCGCAGAAGCGTTCGAACCGGTTTGCGCCTGCGCTACAACTGCTCCGAGTGGGAACGAAGCGCAGATTAGAATGAGTATATATTTTCGAAAATAATTTTGCATTATAGTATCTGATATGTTCGGCACACTGATATTGATCACGGCCAAATTCTGTTTAGTGTTCTTGGAAACGGTATCGCTTCACGAATATGATCGAGTTCACAAATCCAAAGTACGAGTCGCTCTAAGCCAAGCCCAAATCCCGCATGAGGCACCGAGCCATATTTGCGAAGATCGAGATACCACTCGAAGGCCTCCAGCGGCAGATCGTGCTCTTTTATTCGCCCCATAAGAATATCATAATCATCTTCGCGTTGCGAACCACCGATGATCTCACCAAATTCCGGAAAGAGTACGTCCATCGCAAGTGCTTTATCCGGTTCGTTCGGATCGCGCTTCATATAAAACGCTTTGACCGCTGCTGGATAATGATGAACAATCACGGGTTGCTCATAGATCGAGGTGAGTGCTACTTCATCGTATGCACCGAAGTCATCACCATACGTAAACCGCTTAAAGGTCGGCGGAAGATCCTCTGTTCCCTTCTCGAGTTTCTCATCCCAATATTTATCGAGAATCTTTGCAGCCTCATCGTAGTGCAAACGTTTGAACGGCTGAAGCACCTTGCGCAATCGGGCTTCGAGTTTGCCTGTGCCTTCGTCCAGCGTTGCGAGTTCGGACATTCTCGAATCCAGAACTCGGTTTACGACAAAGTGAATAAAATCTTCAGCGAGTTGCATATCGCCATCGAGATCCATGAACGCAACCTCAGGCTCAACCATCCAAAACTCTGTTAGATGTCGTTTGGTCTTCGAGCGCTCAGCACGAAATGTCGGGCCAAAGACATAGACTTTACCAAAGGCCATCGCTCCAGCTTCGCCGTAAAGTTGTCCCGACTGCGAAAGATAGGCCATGCCCTCATCAAAATATTTCGTCTCGAAGAGAGTGCTCGTTCCCTCGGCAGCATTCGGTGTTAGGATCGGTGCGTCAAAAAGAATAAACCCGCGCTCGTCGAAGAAATCACGAATCGCCTTCACAACCGTATGACGAACACGCATCGTGGCCCACGGACGTGTGGAGCGTAGCCAAAGATGGCGATGCTCCATCAGATATTCAATGCCGTGTTCTTTCGGAGTGATCGGATATTCCTGTGCAATCGCAACGGGCTCCACCTTACTGACAAACAACTCGATCCCGCCCGGAGCTTTCGCAGATTCCTGAACTTTGCCCGTGACTGATAGCGCAGATTCTTGACCTAGGGAGTCAAAAGCGGCAAAACTCGTATCGTCCACGACATTCTTCATCACGACGCATTGACAGGTACCGGTACCGTCTCGCAACAGAATAAACTGGATCTTGCCGCCCGAGCGCTTATTATAGAGCCAGCCATGCAGCGTCACCTCTTGGCCGATATGTTTACCGAGATCCTCTATATATATACGCTGCATTCGCTTTCTTAGCCGCTTCGACTGATTGTTGGTTACTGAATTCTTGCAAATATACGGAGAACGGGCAATTCTGAAGGAATTTTGGATTCTGACCTAAGCAAAAATCGAGTATATCGTCAAAGACGCGCTGATATTATTCGAGTAACTGGTATATTTGTCGCCAAAGAGCCTCCATGCGCTCGTATGAACACCCGAAGAACCGGACCAAACCGGAAAATATTATGTCATGAAATTGGCGCTTCCAAGTATTCCGGTAAACAAAGCTCGACTCCCCTACTTCCGAGCCGTCTTAGGCCTTGGTGCCATCGTATTCGTACTCTCCATTTTTGATGCTGATTTATATACGATCCTAAAGCTCTCGCTTACTTGCTTCGTGCTTTGCATTTTGCCGGGCAGCCTTCTGGTGCATACATTGCTGAATAAGTCGCTTTGGAGGGTTGAGACATGGCTCGTCGGAACTGCCCTCGGAATGAACTTACTGCCGGTACTATTTAAGCTCGCCGGATATTTTACGACGGATGCTACACTGGCCTGGCCAATCGTGATCGGCGCAATTGTTATTTTAAACATTCAACAGCTGTGGCAAGCCCGAGCGACAGTGTTCGTAGATAGCGCAATCCAAGATGCCAGAAATTCCTCGGTGCCATTCTTAATAATAGTTCTTTTTTCCTTCACCTTCCTTGGGTTCTATAGCTTCCAATGTTTTGGGCGGGATCTGCATCGTGGAGTCTATAGCTTCAATCCCTACTTCGGCGGGGACATTCCGTTTCTGAGTGCGATGACCGAGTCATTTCAACGGAGCACGATATCATGCGAATGGCACTACGGCAACCTTCCAAAACAATATCACGATTTCACATTCCGATTCATCGCCGGCTTGCGAAGCGTTTCTGGAGGTGATATCTATGATGCGATGTGGTATTGGCTCACTTCGTTCGATACGCTACTATTGCTTTCGTTGCTTTTTGTCGTTACCAAGAAGCTCATCGGCGATCGCAACCGAATGGTCGGATCAATTGCTGCGTCGATCGCAGTTACGGTCTTCTTTCTTTTTCCCGGAAAGATGTTCGTGCTGTACGCGACCATTAGCGATAGCTTCAAAATTGGTGTCGTCGAAGGGCTCTTAGTGATTTATCTTTTTTCGGAGTATATCACTTCCGAGGAAGCGAAGCTGAAGAAAACTGCGGCCGCACTATTTTGGATCATTGGAATACTGGTCGCATTCTGGAAAGTGACAGATACTGTTGTAATCCTACCGGCGTTTTGTATTACGACATTTTTTTACTGTGTCCATCGCTCATCACTACCATTCAAACAAAGGTGGGCACCGCTGGGACTCTCGTTAGCCACTTTGATCGTGGGGCTGGTCGCTGCAAAAATTGCCTACCAGCCGATGGAGGCAGTATCCGGTACCTACATTATTGGAAGGCCGTTGGTGGTGGTCAACGAAGGACTGGTCTCTCTCTTTGGAGCGAGTGCCGCGAGGCTTACACCCGTGATGCCGACTTCCCACCTGACGTTTAACGGAATACTTTCCGTTGTACTCCTGACTCCAATTTATTTGTTGTATGCGTTCGCCCAATCCGGGCGTGTGATAATTTCGTTATTGCTACTTCCTAAATTTACGAAGCGGCTCGGTGCCCATTCCTGGCTCACCGCCTTCACAATCGGCGCGATATTCTGTGGCTATCTTTTTGAGGTCGTCGCCTCGCCTGAGCATTATTTCTATGGCGATCTTTACCAGCCCCTTATGGCTAATGTGATAGCCACCTTTGGAATTGCGATCGTAGTCTCGGAAGCCTGGTGTGCAATTAGTAATTGGATCACGAAGCGCCGATCGAATCAGCCGAAAGACAGAAAGTCGCGTGGTGCTTTTTCAGCACTAACGATCACGATTCTCGTCGTTGCGCTTTTTATTGAGGGCTTCAGCGCTGTTCGTGCTTATCATTATCAATACTTTTTCCCAAAATCATCGGTGCCTATCGCACTGTTGACCGATCTACAGGAAGCAGGAAAACGAACACCGCCGAACGCAATGATTGCGACTCGAAGGTTTAACCTGAATGTCGAGACAACCGCAGAGCCTCTCGGCAAAGCGCACGACATGTACCGAACCGATTGGAACTTTGCGTTCTACGCCACAGCACTTGGTCGTCCCGTTGCGCTCGAAGCACCTGCCGACGGATTCTTCGGAGCAGTTGGTATTATCGCGCCAAACCCAAAATGGCTCTTGACTCGAAATCCGTACTTTGAAGCAGACCTGCAAAGACGGTCTCGGCTGTTGGATACGATCTATGATTCGCAAGACGCTGCGAAAGTGATCGGGGCTGCTGATTCCCTTGGGGCTTCGCACATTCTCATCGATAAAACGATACACCAGCACATCGCACAATCACACCCGGGCTTGCTCGATACCGTCTTTGAAGGAAAATACCTAACCCTTTTGAAGGTTCGACGGTGAATGAGGAGAATTTGAGGGATTCGTCTACTCTGACTACTCATGGACACATGCTCTTAACCGGTTTGCCGAGGGGAGCCATCTGGTTTTCCGCGATATTCCTTCCGATTTCTCAAATAGTTAGGCACGTAGGAGCGGTTTGACACGTTCTATGGCCTGCTTTTCGGGGTGATTTCTTTCGGAGAGCAAAGAGCCCGTAGCTCAGTGGTAGAGCATCTGACTTTTAATCAGAGGGTCGTCGGTTCGATACCGCCCGGGCTCACTTTGCTGACTTTCAACAGATGTCGTTTTATCTGTTATAGTTTTGCCGTGAGTGTTTCTATTCATTGTTTGATCGTTGCGCAAGTCTTGGCGTTCGCCATTGCTTGTGCGAGTATCACCTAACCAATTTCAAGTACTATGCATAAATTTACAAAGAACGCATTCCTCGTCATCGCGGGAGTTGTCTTCGCTGGCACGATGCTCGCAAGCTGCAACAAGAAGGACGAAGCCCTGATCACCGATTTCAACGCAAAGAAGGCTTCGGCAGACAAGCTCGTAGCAGACGCTAACAGCTCCTCGGCAACCATGAAGGCTGACCACCAGGCTTGGCTCGCTAAGCTTGATGTTGCTGCGAAGGCTCCGAAAGCGGATACTGCAAAGATCAATGGCTTCCGTCAGGATATTCGCAAGCACGAAGAAGACATGTCGAAGGACATGGCGCTCGTTGATAGCGTGAAGTTCTACGAGAACGCACCTTCAGAAACCAACGAGCAGATGAAGGCAGCAAATGAGAATCTCGGCAAGCAGTTCGATGATCTCAGCGCTAAGTGGAAGACACTCTCCGATGCACACGCAAAGCTCGGTGCCGATATCACAGCATTCTTGGGTGGCAGTGCAACACAGAAGGCTGATTCGACACTCATCGCTAAAGAAGTTAAGAAAGAAACTGCCCCGAAGGTAGCACCGAAGAAAGTGACGCCTCCCACACCTCCTGCGAACGTGCACGAGACACCAGTTCACACACCAGGCGTGCCGAAGCACAGCGCACCTCCTGTGAAGTAATCTTTGGGCTTGATTCAGTGTAAATGTCGGGAAATCGACGCCGCTGAAAAAGTACTGTTTGGCGGGTTCCACAAAAATGGGGACCCGCTTTTTTTTGACAGAATAGTTCGTCAACGCTCCCAAACCTTAACCGTTCACTAATGGAATAGTGTTCTTTTCGACTAATGTTTTTTAGAATTCCTTCCTCCAAGTTGAGCCATCTCACTACACAAAGCTTATATTTGTCCGACTTTAGCACAAAACCAAGCTGGATTATTTCAAAAGGTGACTCCTAAGTACCTTCAGAATCAACCTTATAGGCTGGGAAACGGCACTTTTGAATTTTTTAGAGAATCCTCCGGAGGTTGGAACGGTGATTGCTTGGTTTTCTCTGGCAACGAGTGGGTGCGCCTGAAATTTGGCAAGCTTGCTTAAAATTTACGAGATATGCTTGGTGCGTGCTGCAAGTCAAGTATCTCGTTCTCCGGGAACAAACTCTATATCGGGGCATGGCATCAGACTCCTATCTGATCGCTATGCCACAAAAAAGAATCCCAACAATTTCGCCCGCTGATCGGGTGATAATCCGCAACCGGAATTGAATTCCGAATGCGGTAGTGCTTCATAATTTTTTTTGATACACATAACGATTCTGGTTAGTACCTTTATTCATTAAGCGCTCTTTTTTATACAGTCATGTTAAAACTCATACGCTACTCCGCACTTGTGGTGGCACTCGTACTGTCATCAGCAATGACCCTCAGAGCTCAGCTCTCGGGTGCGCATTTGCACATTTCGGAATACAACGTGCAGTTCGGCAGCATCGAAGTCGGAGGAAAGTCCGACCGTGCGGTCATTCTCACGAACGATCAAAATTCCACGAGTGATGTGTTCGTCCATTTCGGACCGACCACAAACGCTGCATTCTCCCTTCAAGATGGCTGGGATCCATTCAACTTGAAGCCAGGAATGTCGGCAATGGTCAGAATTCGATTCGAGCCAACCGCTATTGGTAAGTATCGTGATTCTTTGATCTTTGAAGATAACGGTGACGGCACAACATCGCCGAATCCTGCTGTCGTTTACCTAAATGGTGAAGGCATCAACGGTGGTGGAGTAGATACCACAACGAAGATCAACATTGGTGGCGGTGATCTGCTTATTCAGAGCAACAAGCGTTACATTGATTTTGGTACGCTTGACCTCGGTAAGAATTTGACGAAGTCGTTCACGATCACGAACTCCTCTTCGCTCCAGACAGTACGCACGCTTGACGGCAATGTTGGACCGACACACGTTCCGTTCTCCGTTAACGGTGGCAACTTCTCTTTGAAGTCCGAGCTCACACGTTCTGTTAGTGTCAACTTCAACCCAACTGCTGCGCGTCAGTTCTTGGATTCGATCTTAGTAACATCGAACGCAGACGATCCGAACAGCCGTAGCATCACAGTATACCTTATCGGTGCTGCCAGAACGCCTGTTGATTCGAATGCGAAAGTGAAAGTCACCGGTTTGACAGAAGTACTCGATTTTGGTAAAGTTAAGCTAGGAAGTACCGGATCACGTAGCTTCACCGTAAGCAACATCTCTGATTCGGCTGTTACGCTGGTTGTCGGGATCACACCTCCTTCGCTCCCTTTCCAGATTCCTGGAAACACTTCTTTCTCGCTTACACGCGGCACGAATCAGGTCGTGGGTGTGAACTTCATGCCAACCAAGCTCGGTCAATTCTATGACTCAGCAGTGGTTGTCTCGAACGCAGCAGCTCCGACGAATAGACTCGTAGTATACATGATTGGAACGGCCGTTGATCCGAATGCAGCAGTTG
>JBDTCS010000140.1:0-2444 GCA_039923455.1 Kapaibacterium sp. (SeqCode)
CGACGGATGGGCCGATCATTATCCAAGATGGTGTTCGTGTTATGCCAAACGTAACCATCATGGGTCCCGCGGTCATTTGCAAAGATTCGATTGTAAAAATCGGTGCAAAAATTTATGAAGGTACAACTGTTGGGCCTGTCTCGAAAGTTGGAGGTGAGATCGAAAACTCGATCATACTCGGATACAGCAATAAACAGCACGATGGATATCTCGGCCACAGTTATCTTGCCGCATGGGTGAATCTTGGCGCCGACACAAATACGAGTGATCTGAAAAACGATTACACGCCTGTTCGAGTGGAGATCGCGGGAGAGATCTTCGAGACGAACTCATTATTTGTCGGACTACTCATGGGCGATCACTCCAAGTCTGCAATCAACACGCAGTTTAATACGGGCACAGCAGTCGGAGTTAGCGCAAACATTTTCGGTGCAGGTTTTCCACCAAAGTGGATCGAGAGTTTCTCTTGGGGAGGTGCCGAAACCATGACGACCTACAAGCTCGACAAAGCGATCGAAGTCGCCAGAACCGTAATGCTCCGAAGAGGCCAATCACTCAGCCGAGCCGAAGAGGCGATGCTGAGAGCACTTTCAAAGAAACAGGATTTACAAGACTGACCGGTCGGATAAGTCCTATACGTCCCATTCCCCTTCGCAAAAAAAAGATCTACTGCTCTTTCCCCTCAGCGAGCTCTTCCAAGACTATCGTGTCGAGGCGCTCGAGTGCTTCTTTGACGGCATGTCGGTGCTCTGGGGTGATCGGCACCATCGGCAAACGATAATACTCTTTTATGATACCCATCATTGCAAGTGCGGCCTTCACTGGTCCCGGATTCACTTCGATGAAATGTACTTTCATCAGTTCGAGCAACTCATAGTGTATTGCACGCGCTTCATCGAATTGTCCCTTGAGTGCGAAGCGAACCATACGAGAGTATTCGCCAGGCACAACATTGGAAGTAACGGAGATCACACCTTTCGCGCCAAGCGCGATAAGTGGCACGGTGAGATTATCTTCGCCCGAGAGCAGAGAGAAATTTCGTGGCGCGTTGCGAATAATCTCCATACCCTGCGCGAGATCCCCACTCGCCTCTTTTACTGAGGCAACGTTTGGAATTTCTGCACACCGCAATGTGGTCTCGGCATTCATGTTTAGTCCGGTGCGGCTCGGAACATTATACATTATGACCGGTAGCCCTACATCCGCAACAGCTTTGAAATGCTCGAAGAGTCCGTTTGGTGAAGGCTTGTTATAATACGGCGTAACGACAAGTGCTGCATCCGCACCGGCATTCATTGCTTCGCGAGTGTATTGCACGGAAGTTGCGGTGTCGTTCGTTCCGGTGCCTGCAACGACAAGTGCGCGATGATCGGTGTACTCGACAACAGAGTGAATAATTTTTCTGCGCTCTTCGAGGGTGATCGTCGGATTTTCACCGGTAGTACCGAGTGGCACGAGCATCTCGACTCCGCCCGCGATCTGATGATCGATGAGTCGATTGAGCGATTCATAATCGATCTCGCCACTTGCCTTAAATGGTGTGACGATCGCTGTGCCTGTTCCGCGTAACTGTTTCATTCCGTCCCCTTTTTATTTAGCGCCGCATCTCGAGGATGTCGGCGATATGTTCTTCAAATGTAAAATATCCCTTGCGCTTGAGAATCCACTCGGCAGCGCGAATAGAACCGGTCGCAAATCCCTTTCGGGATTTCGCCGTGTGTGTCAGTTCGATCGAATCCTCTTCAGAATCGAAGCCGACCGTATGCGTACCCGTGATCACGCCAGCACGCACGGAGCTAACAACCAAAGTATCCGCGGCAACTCCCTCACCTTGCTTCAATCCACTCGCAACTCGCGACTTCGATTTCATGCCTGCAAGGACGGCCTCACTCAGACGCAACGCGGTACCACTCGGAAAATCTTTCTTTGTACGATGATGCGCTTCGGTGATATAGACATCATAGTTGGCGGCGCTGATCATGCGTGCGGCATTGCGCACAATCTCCAGAAACAAATTCACTCCCACAGAAAAATTCGCACCGGCGATGCAGCCGATTCCGGACTCCGCGACCATCGCTTTCACTTTTTCTCGTTCTGTATCCCAACCTGTCGTTCCAATTACGATCGGAATTCCGGCCTTGGCGCACACACGCACATTGGTAAGCACGGCACTCGGTTGTGTGAAGTCAATCACGACATCGGCCCCCGATTCACGCAACGTATCGGGCGATATCATTCGATCGCCGTGAAATTTTCCGGCAACAGAATGCCCCATCTCTCGGGCCGCAGCTTCGACTTCCTTGCCCATCTTACCGTAACCGAGCAGTGCGATCTTCATTCGAATAATTTGGTAACGTGTTTCCTGATTGCAAAAATAATGGATTTAGAAGAGTTGCGTGCGAGAAGGGAAAAATCGAGTGACCCTTTTTAATGCAACAGCGCCC
>JBDTCS010000141.1:0-1664 GCA_039923455.1 Kapaibacterium sp. (SeqCode)
GGTTTCATGCGCTCAACAAAGCTACCTTCGAGGCGCTCGGAATTTCATTTGATTACTACGCTCGCACTTCAAGCGCAGTGCACCGTGAAACTTCACAGGCGTTCTTTACCGATCTTTACAACAACGGATTCCTTCCCGCCAAAGACGAGCCGCAGCTCTATGACGAAGTTGCGCAGCAATTTCTTCCGGATCGATACGTCGAAGGAACGTGTCCGGTTTGCATGAACAAAGATGCACGCGGCGATCAGTGCGAGAACTGCGGTACGTATCTGAATCAAACCGAACTGATCAACCCTCGCTCAAAGATCACCGGCAACACACCCATCGTTCGTGCAACGAAGCATTGGTATTTTGCGCTCTCGAAATTTCAGAAGCCACTCGAAGCGTATATCGAGAGTCACAAGAGTGGAGGATATCGAAGCAATTCGTGAGCAACTCGCCCTGAAAGCAGCCGACCACTACCACAATCTCGAAATTCCGCGCGCGACCGAGATCCAAGTCGGGCAGATCCGCGAACTTCGGCTTGCGATGAGCAGAAGCATGGGGATCGGAAAAAAGCGAGTCGTGATCATGTCGGAAGCCGACACGATGAATCAGCAGGCGCAAAATGCATTTTTGGAAACGCTCGAAGAACCGCACGCGAATACGATGCTGATTCTGACGAGTTCGAATCCGCATCGGTTTTATCCGACCGTGCTCTCGCGTTGTCAAGATGTACGATTTGATATTCTCTCCCGAACCGAGATTGCGAATGCACTCGTGGAGCGCGACGAATTGGATCCTGTTCAGGCTGAATTTCTGTCGAGACTCTCGGCCGGAAGTTATTCGCAAGCGCGCGCAATGATAAGCGAGGATATCATCGAGATGCGAAAAGAGATCGTCAAGTTTCTACGCAGTGCGCTTTCGAGGAGTCGTAAAACAGCGCTGGCCGAGATCAGTATTTTTCTTCCTAAGGCAGCTGGTGGTTCGTTTATTGAAAAACGCGTTGCCGTAGAACAGCGACTTTTGTTGCTCACGCTTTGGCTTCGCGATGCACTCGCACTCGCGACAAACGCAGCAACGCACATTATTAACAACGATCAACGCGAAGACCTCGATAGGTTCGTAACTAATTTCGGAAATCCGAGCAAGATCATCCGTGCCATCGGCGCTGTCGAAAAAGCCCAAGGCCTAACGCGAATGCAACTCCAACTTCGCCCCGTGATGATCAGCCTCGTAATGGATCTCGAATCCGCACTGCGCTAACCGCAAGAAAAAAGCGACGACCGATCCGGCCGCCGCACCATCACAGAAATCAAATCCAACAAATCCCCAGTGTACCACCAGACCTTTAGATCTGGTGTAGTCTCAACGCGAAGACCACGCCGGACCTAAAGGTCCGCCGGTACACGGGTGAAAATATCTGTTGCTTGTGCTTTATGTTGCTTGTGCCTTATGTTACTTGTGCTTGATGAGCTTCAGCGTTCGCACTTCACCATCCCCGAGCGATATGCGTAAGTAATAGGCTCCCGAAGCTTGACCGCTCAGATCGAGCGGTAGTTCATGACGACCCGGATTGTAACTGCGGCCAGATTCATCACCAACTACCGTTCGGCCAAGTTCGTCCAATATATCCACCTTCAGATAGACCGCTCGATCGAGATCGAACCGAAGCAGTGTAGTCT
>JBDTCS010000142.1:0-2637 GCA_039923455.1 Kapaibacterium sp. (SeqCode)
CATTGATGCCGATCCAATTATTCCCAGTATCCTTCGATTGATAAATTCCATTCCCACTCGCTGCAACCCAGATCGTCCCATCGGGTGATGTCGCAATATCAACGATATCGCTCGGGAATACTCGCACGCGAGCCCAGGTGGAACCGAGATTCGTTGAACGATAGAGCATATTGTGAACGCCAAGAAAATAATTATTGGAGGCATCGAACGCTATGATGCCGTTAGTCTTTGCATCAAGACCAAGTGCTTCATACCCGCAAGAAGGTGTGAAAATTGAGCCTGATGAGTCAATGCCACGACTTCCAGTGCACCCGTACTGCGATCCATCCTGAATGTTTCCTAACCAAGTACTTCCGTGGTTGGACGAAACCATTTGTCCACTCGCAATCCTTTGGGTCTGGTCACGCAAAAGCCTGTAGTATCCATACCCTTGCACAGCTAGGTGCCCTCCCCCAGAAATAACCCACCATGCAGGAATGATCTCAAATGTCCCATAATACCAGAAGCTGATAGCTATGTTTGTTCTCCATGCTGTGGCAAATGGATCAAGGATAGCGAAGTACGTCTGATCGCGCACCACGTGGTACACATATCCCGAATCATCCATTTGGTAAGGCCCCATCGCTGTGGAATCGGGGCCGATAAAACGTGACCACGAATCTCCGTGATCGTATGAAGATAAAGCTGTCGAATTTGTAGAGACGATCACTCGAGAAATGTTTGACGCGATACCGATGATCTGGCTGTCTTTGATTCCTGCTTGCTCCCACATACGTACGTCGTAAGTAGAATTGACGGTCGCTTGTAAATTTATACGAACACTGTCAACTCTCTCATCATGATTTAAATCGGGAAACGATCCATAGATCATGAGGTCATCAGCGAACACACCTCCAGTAGAAGCGTTTGCATAAATTCGAAGAGTGAGGAGCGTATCGTCTCTGTGCAGTTCGGTTGTTCGAAACGGAGGCGCTACTGTATTGTAATGTAAGTTTTTGGTTGCGGGAGGAAAGTGAATGTTTACGATAGCTGAATCGGTTTTGTTAAGCTCTGCGTGTAGGCCGATCAAGGAAGTGTCTGCGAAAGCTCCCCACGCAAAAGGCTCTGAAGTTTGCACGAACGTCACATAGGATATATAGTTTGAATCCGTTTTCGGCGTATGCACTACCGTCTCAATTTTGCCGTGCAACATCTTCGTCCCGCTGGTTGGGCCCCGGCTTGTACTGATCACATAGTGCAACTTGAATCTACGTTGAAACGGCAGAGCGGTGTAGGAAGATATCTGATTTATGCCGTCGAATACCGCAATCTGGAAAACCTGGCCTGAATCTTCAGAGATTGTCCAATTATTGAATGTGGTGCTAGCGCCTATGTTGTTGTCGAAGATCTGATCGGAACTACCAAACCATCCTGCTTTTGCCGTGTCGGCATCCAACCTCACCTGCCAATTCTGCGGCCGAATCCTCACCATCGAATCACTGATTGCTCGCGCGCTGAATGTATGATGACCTATGATTTTGCAATCACAGCACCATCCGATATTCCGCCCCCATTGCGTCGTGTCTGTCGCGTCATCTACTAAAGTATCCGCAACGATCGGGGCGAAGTACTCATCCACGACTATTGCGGTGGTACCAATTTGCGTTGCACGATCAAAAAATTGGGAGTTTGAGTGGCCACGGTTGGAGAACATAATGCACTCTGCGTCGTCCAATGCATACCCGCCAAGATAACTGGTATCTCCGACAACCGTCTGAGCGTGCAAAGTCGGCACCGAAAATGCTATCAATACCGCAAGTAGGAATAATGCCTTCATGTTTTCATGCTTTCCAAATCCTTTGAACAAAATGGACATCAACACGCTAAATGAACATGCGGCAAAGCGCGATTGGTTTGATTTACACATGTGTAGCTCCATGAAAAACAGGGCATAAATTCGTCCCTATTCTTGCTCAATCGAGGGCACTTCCGCAGTCTCGTCCATTTCCCACAGTCGCAACCCACTCCCTATCACTTCTAATCGGGTATATTTGCATGAGATTACTCGCACGACAAATATTTTTAGCCACACGATGCACTACCGCGAATCGATACTTGATTTTATTGGGCACACACCGCTGCTTAAATTGCGCAAGGTTGTTGCTGAAGGGAGCAAGTCTATAGTACTTGCAAAGCTCGAGCAATTTAATCCGGGCGGCTCCGTGAAGGATCGCATCGGCATTCGGATGATAGAAGACGCTGAAAAAAACGGCCGACTGAAGCCGGGCGGTACCATCGTCGAACCGACGAGTGGCAACACCGGCATCGGCATCATGCTTGCGGCTTCACAAAAGGGTTACAAGTGCGTATTCGTGATGACGGATAAAGCATCGCTTGAGCGTGTGCGTTATCTCAAAGCGGTTGGGGCAGAAGTAGTAGTTGTTTCAAGCGCTGCAAAGCCAAACTCCCCGGAATATTATTATAACACCGCGTTGCGACTTGCCGACGAGATTCCGAACGCGATCATGCTCAATCAATACGACAATCCGAAAAATCCGGAAGCGCATTATGTTAGCACCGGTCCGGAGATTTGGGATGACACCGAAGGCAAGATCACGCATTTTATTTCTGGCATCGGCACCGGCGGTACGATCACCG
>JBDTCS010000143.1:0-8097 GCA_039923455.1 Kapaibacterium sp. (SeqCode)
CACGAAGTGCGCATGTTGACACTGCAAACGAAGCAATTGACGCTCTCAGCTGAGTGTGCGCCTTCCAATTCATCGAGTTGGATCGTGCTTCTACTGTTGACACTAATGTTATCCGCGTGTACTGGCGGAAGGGGTAGCTATCAGGCTGGGCCGGGAGATCTGTATCCGATGACTCCCGATCAAAAGCAGCGTCACGACCAAATCCTGCTCGAAATCGACTTGCGGACAAGGCAGGATATTCGCGACGCAGAAGAACGAACAGAGAGCGAAAGGAAGCGGCAGCAGATTGAGCAGCAAAAGAAAAAGGTTGTGCCTAAGAAAAAATCCCGTAAAGCAATAGAGCTTGATGAGGAAAGTTTTTCGAACGAGCTTCAGGATGGAAGTGCTCCTGACGAACCAGGTATGATCGTTCGAGTGGATCGTGAACGTGCTCGGGCGAGGCCAGCTTCGCCTTCGGCAGGTGAAATCGAGAATCTTACACAGCCAGGGGCGCAAGAGCTTGTGCTCGGACTCGGATTTTTTCATGAGACGCAACCTGGCGATCGGAATATTCGAATCGGAGTTCAAGCGCTCTACCGAGGATGGATGGGTAATAATTCTCTTATCCAATTTGGAGGATGGGTCGATCCGATCGATCTCGGGGTGTCTAACGGACGCGGCGGCCTTTCGCTCGGTGCAATCTTTTTTCTGAAGGATTCTATCATCGGTGAGCCGATCACATTCTATCCCGCAATGAATTATTTATTCAATGGGAGATATGTCGCGGGTTCGCTTTCGATTTACTCGCCGCTGTGGCCGGGACGAATGGGAGTTGCGCATCCCTATCTCGCACCGGGCATCGTAATTGGGTACAACGATCAGGTTGATAATGCAGTCGGAATTGCCGCTGGTGCAAAAGTCGGATTCGTGGTTGGGCTTTTTCAGCGACATGCGCTTTACCTTGAACTCTCAGCCCTGTACCAGTTTAACGCCCCAGCACTCACGACTAAATTCACATTGGCTCCAGGACTCGGATTTAGTTGGGGGTTCTAACCAGCCATTAGCTCTTTCCTACCCGTTAGTCCACCTCGGCAACTTTGAGCCGTAGTGTTGGGCGGGACACTTCGGTTCGTTACTTTGTTCTCGGGGCTTCCAGATCAAAGTGTCGCAGGATGAGCTGTTTTTAGCTCTTTTTGTACCCAGCAGAGCTAACAGTTCACAGTATTCCAGTCAGTTTCTATGAGTCTTCCAGTTGCCGCTATCGTAGGACGCCCAAATGTGGGCAAATCGACGTTATTTAATCGACTAGTCGGAGAGCGGAGAGCAATCACCGAAGCCGTCAGCGGAGTCACACGCGATCGCCACTATGCAAAAGCCGAGTGGTCCGGGCGTGAATACTCCGTGGTAGATACAGGCGGAGTCGTGCCTCATTCCGACGATGTTTTTGAGCGCGCTATACGTGCTCAGGCGGAGCTCGCAATCGGTGAGGCGGATGTTATACTGTTCGTCGTAGATGCGATGAGTGGCATTCATCCATTGGACCAAGAGGTTGGGGCTATGCTTCGTCGCTCGGGTAAACCAGTGTTGCTTTTAATCAACAAGATTGATAACCTATCCAGAGAGACGCTTGAAACCGCGCAGTTCTATGAGCTTGGCTTAGGCGATCCGATTCCCGTTAGCGGAATCAATGGCCGCGGAGTTGGCGATTTTCTCGATCTGCTGCTCAGCAAGTTTCCACCACCGGAGCCGGAAGATGAAACCGAGCCAATGAAGCTCGCGATAGTCGGAAAGCCAAATGTTGGCAAATCAAGTTTTCTCAATTCTTTGCTCGGCTACGATCGCGCCATTGTGACTCCGATCCCCGGTACGACACGCGATGCGCTGCATACAAATTACACGTACTACGGTCAGTCGATCACAATGATCGACACAGCCGGTCTTCGCAGAAAAAAATATATCAAGGATGCGCTTGAGCTTTTTTCCACGATCCGAACCGCTAAGGCAATCGAAGAATGCGATGTGGCGCTCGTGCTCGTCGATGCAACGCAAGGTGTCGAGCATCAAGATGCGACGATCTTGAATGAAGTTGTCGATGCACGCAAAGGCGTGATCCTCGTCGTGAATAAATGGGACATTGTTGAAAAAGATACGATGACGGCCGCACGATTTGAGAAAAGTGTTCGTGAGACGTTTCGTACCTTGGATTATGTACCGATCCTCTTCATCAGTGCACTCACGCACTTGCGCCACACAAAGCCGCTGGAGTTAGCGCTTAAAGTGTACGAGGAAAGACAAAAACATATTTCGACCAGCTCGCTGAATAAAGAATTACTCGAGATCATCGAGCGCACACCGCCGCCCGCTGTGCAGGGCCGTGATCTCCGTATTAATTATATCACCCAAGTAAAGACTGCACCACCGGTTTTCGCGTTCTTCTCCAACTTCCCTGATCTGATTCCGGAGGCGTACAAACGCTTTCTCGAGCGTGCTGTTCGTGAGCTATATGGATTTAGCGGAGTACCAATCTCCTTTATTTTTAGACGCAAGTAAGCGAGAATATTTATTCCCGAACTTACTTGATCACGAGCTTACTTGATCACGAGCTTGGTTGTCGCGTGCTGCGTTTCGTGTGTCTCGATATTTTCCACTTCGAGCCGAATGAAATAGATGCCCTTGGGCAGCGTGACGAGGTTATCATCCTTGCCGTTAAAACCGATCTCATAGTGTCCGGCCACTTTGACTTCATTGATCAAAAATCTTCGAACCGTTTTGCCGAGCATATTCTCAACTTCGAGATTGATCGTACAGCGAAACGGTAACTCAAAGGCAACCGTCCGATTCTTCGACTTCTTCTTGGGAGTAATAACACTCACTTCCGTTTTTGTCGGGAGTGGTCCTTCGCGAAGTCGTTTCACACCACGCCCTACAAGCGCTAACGAAGCTGTGTCATCGCCGAACGCGGCGTAAATCGAACTGCGATACTCTTTCTCTTTGTCAGCTTTGAAGCAAAGATTTACGTAGATGCTTGAATGAGGGGCAACACTCATCGGAAGCATGGTCTCGATCGGAGACATGATCGCAAAGTGCGATGGATCCCGTGAGGCAAGTCCCGTCAGGAGTCGCGGCCGGTCACTTTTGTTTGTTAGCGGAATATTGATGCAGTTTTCCTGATCGAGGCCCTGCGTAGAAAAATCGATCATCGGTCGTTCAAATGCAAAGTCGCCACGCTGCATTGTGAGTCCACCAGGCATCGGCGTAGAAACAGGGCCTCCGGGTCCACTAGGCATGGACACTTGCGCACGTGTTCCGCTTCCACATAAGGCAAGAACGCAAAGCGCAATAAGAATTTCTAACAGTGAGGTGCGACGGCTCACTTCTGGAATACTTGAAAGCATTGGTGTCATGTGTTGTCCTTGACTACTGATGTTCGATCGGCAATGATCGATAAGCTATTGATCGCTAGGCCATTGATAAATTGCTGAGCGGGCAGGGACTAAAACCGCGTAGTGTGCAGGCAGGTTCACGCGAGGGTGGGTGAATTCGTACATGGTGATCTCGAAATGCAAATAACAGCCGGATCGGATCTCCCGACCCAATCCGGCTCTCTGCTCCTCTCACTAATGCCCTGCCTTGACGCGGGGCAAACTTCTAAACTACCTCCTTTGATCAGTATATTATGCGTTCTATAATGCTTTTACTATTTCACTTGACTTCGTTTGCGTCTATGTGTGCGTGTTACAATATAAAGAACCGCGAGAAGCCAAAAGGTTACACTCTTTCCGTCAACTTTTTTCAAAATCCGATGTCAAATTGTAGACCGAAGTAGGAATCGGTGCTTCCAACGCGTGCGGTTACACCACTTCCAAACGACCTTGGAGTATCAAAAAACGTCTCGGCTGCTTTAAGCGAGAGATGAATCGTAGGTGCGAGAAAGATGGAGGCTAGTAAATATCCTCGGACGCCTTTTCCATATAGTGGAGTGATCGAACTTGCTCCGAGTAGTTCGCTCTCGTACGCGTAGAGTCTCGAATCATACGAATCCGTCCGGAAGAAAATCGCTCGTGCTTCGAGTGTGATTTGCTGCGGAAGTTGCAGAATCGGCGCGAGGTAAAACAGCACACCAGTCTCAGTTGTGCGGCCATCTGTTGCCAATTGTACATGCTGCACCGTTAGGTGCTCGGCGCGAAATTTTATTTTTAGATGGCTGACTATCGGAATGCTGCCTTCCAAGAGTAGATCGGATGAGACGCGCTCACCGGAGATCGTTTGCGATATACCTCCGACATTCACACCATGGGTAAACTCTTCCTTCGCTTTTTGATGCAGTTGCGCGTAAGCAGTGATTCCCGTAATGTTCTTTTCGAGAGTTATGCCGACCAGATAGTCCGAAGTGCGGATCGGCGGTTGATCTATTTTCGCCCCCTGAAATGTATGCGAAAGATCAGCATACGCTGAAAGGGTAAACAAGTCAGGAATGAGTTTCCACTCGGTACCGAGATAGAGGCCCTCTTCGTTGCGAGCGTCTGTCGTTGATTCACCGAAGGTCCCACCAAACCTACTCGAAAAATTTCGAGAAAGATTTCGATAGTTAAGTGCGAAGGTGAGTCCTTCTTCCGGCTCAAGCAGGAGCGAGGCTGTGCCCGCAAATGCTCGCGCAGTATCGACAGCAGACATTGCACCTTCGGCTTCGATAGAGATGATAGTGTTGGAAGCCTGAAACGAGAGCGAGCCAACATCGCCCTTCTGCGCAATAGGCTTCGTCGTGTTGATTTGTAGAGGGTCGCTGAACGCTGATGAGTAGTATGTCCCACTCAGAGTCGAATGTAAGTCTCGGCCGAGTGAGATATCCGAAGAAAGATGTGCGCCGATTGCTTGAATGGATGCGGCGTTCTTCCGTGCGATCTCGTCGGTCGTCCGGTGATAGCCATTCGTCGGCAAGGAAGTGATGCCGGATGTGTCGAGTGCTGCATCGACAAATTTTCGCGAGTAAAAGATGGTTGCGTCAAGCGGCCCGATTATAAACTGGCTTGCAGCCCCGCGAAAGGAAGACGCCGTAGACAGAGAACCCTCTACACGACTCGGATGCGACTGGACGTTTTGCACCACGTCGCGTGACTTCACACTCGAGTATCCGTTGCCAAACACGAGGCCGTTACCATAGGCCATTTTGTAATCGCCGATCACAAAGCCGCGAATACCAACATTTGCCGAAAAAGAGAGGCTCTGATCGAGTGCGAGAAACCCGCCCAAAAGATCTGCAAAATTTGGCTCACCCGCATCTTTCGATTGTACCAGGGCAGCTCGCACACCAAGTGTACGCACAAGCAATCGGTCATAGTATCGCTCCGGTGTGCCCAACAATTTACCATTTTGATAACCAGCTTCGTTCGTCGCGTCGGGATCGAATTGCACTCGGCTTCGCAATCGTACAAAATCCTTCGAGCGTGTGCCGCTCGCAATAAAGTTTTCTGTTTCGGCGCTTTCATCGATGAGCGATGCTGGGATTGAGGAAGAATCACCACGGTGAAGACGAGCCATCACGCGTGCGATTTCGATACCTGTGAGCGAAGGGATCGCGAACAGGTCATCCCGTTTTGCCGATCGAAGATGGACTGGATAGTTGCTCAGCAAATCGATCGCATCGAGATACGCATTGATCGCACCCGTCTCGCTAAGATGCCCAACCGAACCTTCGAGAATATTCTCTTCTTGCGGTTGTAGTGATTGTTCAATGGTGGATGAAGGAGGGGTGGATGAAGGAGGGGTGGAAGAATCAGGCTGTGTCTGCGCTTTCGCAAAACTTGCACTTAGTATACAAGCCGAACAGACGAGGAGCCAATGTAGCGGCCTCACCATGCCCAGCGGAGGTCGAAGGTGAGCGATGTTCCGGTCAAGTTCTGATACAGTGCGCTTGCGTCGAGCCTAAGAGATCCGTAGGCGATGCCGACGCCACCGGTAATGTTTCCCGGATCGGTAGCGGCACCGACTCGAAGAAAAAGATAATGCTCGATCGAGTATTCTGCACCAAAGTGTCCGCGCAAACCATGCTGAACGTCATCTTCGATCGCGACAAGCAGAACGGTGTTTCCGGGAGCAGGTCGGTGCGCGATGCCGAAGTGAAACGATGCATTAAGAGGATCACGTGTGCCATCTAGTAGTGTGTAGCCGCTTTGCAAAATATTTTCCGCGGAGGCACCAATGCTAATAGTTGAGGTGAGATCGAATCGCAAGCCAAGATCGAAGAGTGCTTTTGAGATCGAGGGATAACTATTGCCAAACCCGATCGTCCTATAACGCAACCTCGCACCAAACGCGGCATTGCGATCATCGGAAAGTACGAACGCACGACCGACACTTACTTGAAGCGCTTGATCGGAATAAATAGACGCGTAGCCAAACCGAGCAAATCCTAATCCGATCGTAGTTGCAAGCGTAGGCTGAAAATATTCCACTCCGGCACGAAGTATGATGGCATTATCGAGGCCGGCAATAAATGGGGAAGTGCCTGATGCAAGTGCAAATGGTTTGTCGCCGATGACGGATGCGATCGCAGGATTGAGATCGTTTGCATCGCCGCCAGTCAGTGCCACCACCGAAGAGCCAAGTGCGACTGAGCGTGCAGACTCCATGCGTGGCGAACTTTGTGAACGTGCAACGGCACAATGCCCGATCAACAAGAGCAATAGCAGCGGAACACTAAGGATGGCGAGAAGGGAAGCATCTCGAAACACGGCCTATGCTTGCAAGCGAAAATTTCGTGGAAAAAAAAAGAAGGGCCGTCACTTGCGGACGGCCCCTCTCGTTAGGAAACTCTTGGGGGCATGTTAGTTGCCGTGTGGAGTCGTGGTCGGTGATGGGTTTGCCGAACCGTTCATTGTCTTCGAACGGCTGATCTCTTTTTTGAATGCGATCATGTACTCGACGAGTGACGCAATCTCTTCATCCGAAAGTGGTCCTTTGTACTTCGTAGCAAACGCCGGCATATTCGAGTGCGGCATTCCTGCACTGATGATCTTCGTCCACTCTTTTGGAGTGTGCTTGAGCATACCATCGCTCGCAAGCTCTGCACCCGGCTTGCCGTCGGATTTGAGGCCGTGGCAAATACCGCAATCTGCATCGAAGAGTCGAGCACCAAGTTCGCCCTTGCCTTTATCGACGTGGCACTTAGCACAATCACCCACAAAGAGTCCGTCAAGATGCATCTCCATATTCTTGTGCGCTGTCTTCGACTTCACAATGCGACCCACGATACGAATGACCTTCTCGGCCTGATCGTGTGAGTTGGAAGTGATGGTGATGATCTTCGTGATAGGGCCTTCGCCTTTATTATTCGAATCAAACTTTACCTTGAGATGCGAAGTTGCGCCCGGTGCGATTTTCTTGTTATCCATTACGGCCGCTGTGCAACCGCAAGATGGATGTGCATCGATGATCGTTAGTGTATCGGCACCCGTGTTGTGGATCAGGAAGGTATGCTCGACTATGGTGCCAAGCTCGATATCCTTGAAATCGAAGAGCTCCTCATCCATTTTGATCTGAGCGTTCTTGCCCGCAGTGCTATCGACACGCAAATGCTTTGCCGCATGCACAGAACTTACCATAGCGGATTTAGGCGACAGCATAAAGAGTGTCGCTGCAAATGCTAAAAATGCCAAAGGAACGGCAAATTGTATACGAGATTTCATAGCGAATTGACGTTAATTAGAAATTCAAACTTCCCAACGGAGGTGCTTTCTACCGTTTGGAAAAACTCGCGGGGTGGCCATAGCAATAGGCCGAATTCCTCAAAGTCCGCGATCAAAAAAGCAACGAGCCTCTTTCGGTTGCCCATTAACTACATAAAACACGCCTGTTTCGGTTCCGAATTTGCCGGGCGGACGCTCACCGCCCTCATTTTTCTTTCGGAGGGCATATCGAAGTCCATTTACACTTTCCCCGGCACAAAATCGGTCACGTAGCGCGGCTCGAGATCATTCAAAGCTTGCCCCATTAGGCCGAGCCCGTCGGTTGCAGTCAGTCTTGCCAGCCCTTGTAAACTGATCTCGGTTGGATGAACCACAAGAGCTTCGGACTCAAATCTTGGCACAAGCACTTGTGGGGCAAATATTTCCGCAACCG
>JBDTCS010000144.1:0-12381 GCA_039923455.1 Kapaibacterium sp. (SeqCode)
CGATGGCGCGACTCGTGACGCAGATGCGCTCGATCGATTCGGGAGCGCTCGCAGATGCAATCGGTGAGTTGCACAAGACGCCAACCGGTGCGTATGTGATCTACACACTCGAAACGCAAACACCGATTTTTATCGGCACACCGAACGATGCACCATTCATCACGTCACTCGAGGCCGAACGACTTCACACATCCGGCACGCCGAAACCGGAAGCGCTAAATCACTTTACAAAACAATTGCATCTGCTCGCTACGCTCTGGCGGAAAAAATTGCACCAGGATGTTCGCATCACACCGCCATTCTACATAGACGCCAGGTTCAGCGGACAAATCATCGTTCGTCAAAAACAATCGGGCGTAAAACTCGCGAGTGTACAAGCGCAAGCCGCGCAATCAAAACCGCTCGCCAGTTTGACCAATGACAATGCTTCGGCACCCAACGCAACGCGCGATTTGGCAAGTGTGCATACAGCGAATGCGCGAACAACGAGCTCGCAAGCAGCAAGCTCACGATCAACAAGTGTATTGAACAATCCCCAGGCTCGGGGACAGCATCCATAGGGCCTTCATGAAAATAAAACTCCAGCTCCCAAAACGAAAGGAAACAACACCAGTATGAAAAACACTGGTTATTTCGACCCAAACAGCGGCTACGGTGCCGGTGGCAATGCCAACGGTTACTCTGCCTCGTCCCTAAACTCTTCGCCCATGCTCGGCGTGCCCAGTAACTATGAGCCAGGCAAGATCATCGTAGGGCTTGATGTCGGCACTACCAAAGTATGCGCAATTGTTGCAGCGATCTCGCTCAACGAACCGCATACGATGACAGTGCTCGGCGTCGGACATGCATCCGCAGACGGATTGTCTCGCGGTGTTGTGACAAATATCGAGAAGACCGTACGGTCGATCGAAAAAGCGATTGCGGAAGCGGAAGCGCAATCGGGCGTGAAGATACGCGAAGTCGTCGTCGGAATTGCCGGCGATCACATTCAGTCGTTTCAATCACGTGGTGTTGTGACAATCTCGAATGCAGATCGTCAGATCACCGCCGAGGATGTCAGCCGCTTGATCGAGGACACCAAGAAAGTCCATCTACCTGCTGATCGCAGAATTCTACATGTGATTCCACAAGAGTTCATCGTCGATGGACAAGATGGTATCTACGAGCCAATCGGTATGTCGGGCGTTCGCCTCGAAGCGAGCGTACACATCATCAACGGTCTTGTAACAGCAGTACAAAATATCTACAACTGCGTCGAGCGTGCCGGACTCAAAGTTCGCGATCTCGTCCTCGAGCCACTTGCATCAAGTTATGCCGTGCTCGATGACGAAGAAAAAGAAGTCGGCGTAGCATTGGTCGATATCGGCGGCGGCACGACAAATATTGCCGTCTTCGAAGAACGCACAATTCGTCACACGGCGGTGATTGGAATTGCCGGACAAAAAGTCACGGATGATATTCGCAAAGGTCTCGGAATTCTTGGCGAGCAAGCCGAGCGCCTCAAGCGAGAGTATGGCTGCGCAGTTGTTTCGCATATTTTGCGTGACGAAGTAATCCAACTTCCCGGACTTGCAGGCCGTAAGCCTCGCGAGATACAAAAATCTGTGCTCGCACGTGTCATTCAACCACGTCTCGAAGAGATACTGGAGTTCTCACTTGCGGAAATCAAACGTTCGGGCTATGCTCGCCATCTTTCGGCAGGTGTAGTTCTAACGGGTGGTGGTTCGATGACAAACGGTACGCGTGAACTTGCTGAAGAGATTTTCGGAATGCCGGTGAAGATCGGAATGCCGATGGGCTTCGGTGCCGGACTCGTGAAAGAGGTGGAGTCGCCAGTATTCTCGACTGCGGTCGGATTGGTGCTCTATGCGTTCAAGAATCATGAGAAGAGCTCGTTGCTCTCGTATATCGAAGAACAGCAGGAACTCGAAATTCCGGAAGAGATCGAAGAGACCGAGATGACCGATGATAAAAAGGCAAACATCTTTGGCAAGATGAAAGAGTGGTTCGAGCAACTATAAACATAACACGTTGCCCTAAAATATTTTCAAAGAGTATAGCTCATTAAAGTAAAATCCCAATGATTGAGTTAGACACAAAATCAGAATACGGAGCAAAGATCCGAATAGTTGGTGTCGGCGGTGGTGGATCGAATGCTGTGAATGCGATGATCAACAAGGGCCTGGAAGGTGTAGAGTTCTGCGTGCTGAACACCGACATGCAAGCCTTAGAAAAAAGTGAAGCCCCGATCAAGCTTCAGATCGGAAAAAACTTGACACGCGGTTTGGGTGCAGGTGCCGATCCGGAAGTCGGTCGTAAGGCTGTCGAAGAAGATCGCGAAGAGATCGGGCGTATGCTCGTCGGAAGCGATATGGTCTTTGTCACAGCCGGAATGGGCGGAGGCACCGGAACAGGTGGAGCTGCGGTCGTTGCGAATATCGCAAAAAGCCAAGGTGCACTTGTGGTCGCAATTGTCACGCGGCCGTTTAGCTTCGAGGGCAAGCGCCGTTCGAAACTCGCCGATGAGGGTATCGAAGAGTTGCGCAAGCATGTCGATACGCTAATCATCATTCCAAATCAAAAGCTGCTCGCACTTGTCGAACATTCAACTTCGTTCTTGGATGGATTCTCCATCGCAAATCAAGTGCTATACAATGCGACGCGCGGCATCAGCGAACTCATCATTCGTCACGGATACATTAATGTTGATTTTGCCGATGTACGAACGGTGATGAAAGAAATGGGCGATGCAATCATGGGCTCAGGTGTCGCAACCGGCGAACACCGTGCTGCTCGTGCTGCGGAGAATGCGATTAGTTCGCCACTCCTCGAAGGTGTTTCGATTCAAGGTGCGCAAGGTGTGCTTGTAAATATCACTGGTGGTCGTTCGATGACGTTGCTCGAAGTTAGCGAAGCAACGCAGATCATTCATGACGCAGCAGGTGACGATGCAAATCTGATCTTTGGTGCTGTGCTTGATGATTCCATGTCGGATGAAGTGATGGTGACGGTTATCGCAACAGGCTTTAACCTTCGACCAAAATTCACAGGACTTGCGTATGGTCAGAACAGCCAGCTGCCCCTCGCAATGCCGCAAGAGAATTCTACGGAGCTAAAGCCACGCGTGGAACGCATGACTGCTCCAATGTCGGATGCGCAAAGAATGGATCGTCGAGGCGTCGAACGTGGCGAGCGCAAAGAGAGTCGGCCAATGACTGCCGATGACGGTTCGTACTCAGGCGGGCAACCGCTTCCGAAAATCGAGCGTATGTATACGCGGGGTACTCTCACGGAAAAATCAGAACGAACTTCGTCATTTGAGCGCCCATCCATTGATCGTGACAATGAGCAGTATAGCGTTAGCGGCTCGCAATCGAGGGGTTCTGCACTCAGACTAACTCCGAAGAACGATGCACGACACGTTCCGAGTGGCCCAAGAGATCTCAAGGAATTCGATCAGCCGGCCTATTTGCGTCGCGGAATCGACCTTCCGCCGATCGAAGATGCCGAGACTGAGCAAACAGCCGTGGATGCTCGGGCAAATGGCCGAGAAGCCGCACAAAAGCATCAGGAGGCGATAAAGGTCGAACAAGCTGCGGTACGCCAACAGAACGACCGCCCGGCCTTTCTGCGACGAATTATGGACTGATCCCTCGCCGCACCAGCGCGGCATGGGAAAGCTTCATAGGACAATTTGCCCTTAAAAAGTTGTGCAGTTATCCATTTTGGCCTGCGCTACCTTTTGAAGCAAAAAAGAGGGACCGGCAAGGTTATGGGAGTTTCCTACCGGCCCACTCTGATTCTAAACACGAGCACTTGCGGGTCGCGACTGAGCTTTGGGAGCCCAGTTTTGCGACCCGCGCTCGCGTTTAGCACAATCGAAATATACGAAGCGTCAGAATCTTAGCACCGAAGCAGAAAATAACTTTTGTTCTCCGAGAATTTTTTCGTATCTTTGCAACTCTCGATAGAGTCCAAGGGAGAGCATCACATCGGGGGCTTCCTGCCTTCGTTCCGTGCGGCAAGACTCAATATTATCAGCGCGCTCAGATCCACCTGAGATTGCTATCAAAGTTGCGTACAATGAATTATTCTCGGCTTCTATTGCTACCGGTTATTTGCTTGTTGTGCTCTGTGTCACTTCATGCGCAGCAGAGGGCTTCGGAAGAAAGACTTTCTGACTCTTTAAAAGCAATTAAATCGGCTACGCTTGTAGCGAGTAAGTTTGCAGAGACACAATACCTAGGGACTGGCGGGATGGAATACGTAACCAGAGTTCAGTATATAAATCCCACAAACATGCTGGCTATTATCGGACAGGATGATGATAGCAACGCATATACCTGTTCGATGAAGAAACTGCCACGTAAGGGCTGGGTTATAACACAGTATGAATATATTTTTGAACCCACAGGCGTGAAGACTGTTGACAAGCTTAACCCACCTTTTCCTCTGAGGGGATGGAATAAGTAATTGGCTGACGCATCACTCTCCGGCTTTCGCGGTAACTTCCTCGCCGATCGACTGCGGTGAAGTGATGGCACGGATTGCGACGACGCCAAGTATGATAGCGCCACCTACTATCGCCCAATAGGTGGGCTGCTCGCCAACACCGATGAAGACCCAGATCGGATTTAGCACCGGCTCGATCATGGAGATAAGTGTCGCATCGATTGCGCGAACGTGCCCGATTCCGAAAGTGAAAAACGTGTAGGCAATTCCGATCTGTACAACTCCCAAGAAGAGTAGCATCCAGATCTCACTCGTGTGATGTGGCATTGGGCTCGTGAAGCCGGTGATTGCAAGGACTGCCATTGCGATCACGATCATAGCATGTCCGACGATGACCGATCTCCACCGGAGCGCTTCAGATGCGCGTTCGTGCTTTAGCAGTAGCGCGAATGTCGCGAACGCAACTCCGGAAGCAAGCGCAGCAAGGTTGCCCCAAAACGAGTGAACGTCTAACTTGCCGACAAAGAAAAGTCCCATCGCGCATGTCGAGACAAAAACAAAAATGAGATCGCGCGGTTTGAGCTTCGTCTTCGAGAGTATCGGCTCGGCAAAGAGGACATAGATCGGTGCGGTGTATTGCAGAAAGATCGCGTTGGCCGAGGTCGTGAGCTTTGTTGCAATCACGAAGAGGACGAGCAAGAGCGCGAAGAAGAAGGAGGTAAGCCAAAGCTGCGGAGTGAACCACGGTTCACGAACGCCATGCTCTATCCGTTTACGATTGAATGTGTAGATCGCCCAAATCGTGAGGCATCCGAATAAACTTCGCCACAGCGAGATCGACCACGCGTCGAGCGAAACCTCTTTGATAAACACACCGCCCGTGCTCCACAAGAGCGCCGCGAGAGCGATCGCGTAGGTGCCCTTTCGCGAGTTGCTTCCTCTCACGAGTACTATCGCGGTCTGCTCCAACCAAGCCTGTCGCCTTCATCAAGAATTGCGAGTAGCTCTTCCTGAGTGATCTTATGACTCTTCAAAAAAGCGGCGATCTCCGTTTTCGATATTCCGTCTTTTCGCAACGGACGATAATCATGATAGATATGCACGACATCCAGCGGTTCGAAACGGGCCAACAATTTATCGTGCTCGGGTGTACGCATGTGTGACTTATCGATCACAAGTCCGTGGCCACTATCGACTTTTGCCGGAGTCGAGTCATGCGTCACGAGCGTCTTCGTCAGAAGTGTATCCGATGCCGGCCCTTCTGTATGCTTTGTGCAAGCACCGAGCAAGCACGCGATAGCGAGCGTAGAACTGATCGAAAGTACGAACCGCTGAAATTTTGAAATATGCATTCTACTGTTTTGCTGCAACAACATTATTCGTAAGCTCACCAAGCATATCAATCGAACAAGTAACAACGTCTCCGACCTTAATCCAAAGATTGTCGGTGATCTTGGAGCCATTCAACTCCAGCAGACATCCGGTACCAACTGTGCCCGAACCAATGACATCACCCGGATAAAGCGTCACACCATAACTCGCTCGCTCGATGATTTGCGCAAACGTCCAGCTCATATCCTTCAGATTGCCGCGTGAGTATTCTTTGCCGTTGATTGCGCAGGTCATCGTGAGATCGTAACGCTCGCCCTTCGGACCCGGAATGCGGCGGCTTGCAAGTTCATCACGCGTCACAAGCCACGGACCAATCGCCGTCGCAAAGTCTTTTCCCTTTGCCGGTCCGAGCGAAAGCTTCATCTCTTCCATCTGTAAATAGCGAGCGCTCCAATCGTTCATCACAGTGTAGCCGGCGATATAGCTATCCGCTTCACTCGCTGAAATATTGCGTCCCACCTTCCCGATCACGATCGCGGCTTCGAGTTCGTAGTCGAGCTTCTTCAAATGTTCGGGCATTACTTCCATCGGACCTGGTCCGATCACGGCCTGATGATTCGTAAAATAAAATACAGGAAAGAGATCGAACTCCTCGATCATCTCAACGCCACGATTTCGTCGCGCGGCCTCTACATGCTGACGAAACGCGTAGCCATCCCGCATCGAAGTCGGGCGAGGGATCGGTGCCATAAGTTTTACATCAGCGACGGGATAGCTCTTGACACTTGCGGGTGTCTTTGCATCCGAGTACCATGCAAGCGCTTGGGCAACAATTTCGATACCCGGATTTCCATACATTTGCAAAAGCGCGAGCAGTGAAGGCGTCATGGAAACCGTCTTGCCTGTCGCTGCCGCAAACTCTGTTTCAAGTGACGTAAGATTCAGCACACGATCACCCACCAAAACACCGGGCTCACCGCAATCCATGACTGCGCCTTCGCGCAAATAGGTAACTAATTTCATTGACTAATTTTTAACGATTCTAAAATTTCAACGTGATCAGACTGAATACTTTGGATCCTGAATCCGAAGCCGCTCCACCGGGATTCCGCCAACGATATGTGACTCAATGATCTCCGGCACATCTTCCAGCCGAACACCACCGTACCAAATTCCTTCCGGGTATATCACGATCGCGGGACCGAACTCACAGGCATCGAGGCACCCGGATTGATTTGCACGAGCGCTACTCTTCAGGCCACGCTTTTTTATCTCACTCTTTAACGCCTTGCGAATCTCGGCGGAGCCTTTCGCTGCGCAGCATCCACGTGGGTCATCTTCCGGACGAAGATTCTCGCAAACAAAAATATGATGTGTAAATTTTGGCATTCGAAAAATACTACTCTCGCAAATCAACCGTCTTTGCTCCTTCCGGAGTCTTAAACACAAACTCCGTTGATGACAGCTTCTTTATACTTTCGACTTTGAGCGCACCGGTCTCGGTGCGGCCTGCTTTACTTTGCGCAGTGGCTCGTTTGATCGTGATGGACTTTGCACTCTTACGAATCACAGTCAGTAGTATAGAACTCAGTCCACCGGCAGATTTGAACAAGGCCTGGATTCGCTCGTTAGGAATAAGCTCTAGCGTGTATTCATTACCCGTATGCTTCACAATACTTACGGCATAATTGCTCGAAAACCGAAACAGATCTTGCGGTTTTTGAATCGCGCTATTCGGGTTGCTGGAGGCGCCATCGATTGTAACTTGCTTATTGCGCTTGCTGTAGTTCCAAACCGTTGTGCCATCGGAGACGAGTGTTATCGAGGTCGATTCGATTCGGATGCGGTTGCGCTTAACGTCTGTCGTGATCTCAACCTTCTCACCCGAACCCAGAGAAAACTTCATGCGAATCGCTTCGCCGCTGAAGAGCTTTTGCTCGAGTTGCAGCGCAAGATCATCCGCCGTCTGTTGTGCGAAAAGCTGGTTGGTCTGAAACGCTCCAACGAAAACGTAGAGAACAAAAAAAACTAAACGGACTGCGATGCGCATTGTGTACTGTTGAAACCGCAAAATATTTTCCGGCAGTATGTTCAACATCCCCATCGGTGTGGGGGTGCCCAGGTCGCAGCAATTGGAAGCGATTGCTACCTCGGCTATAATCGGGAACGCGACGAAACCGTTATAGTATCAACTCGGAATGGGTTCGAGCGGTGTGCATTCGAGGTGCCCTCGATCCCATTTACCGAGATCCGCAGCGTGAGCGTAGGTGCTTTGCGCAAAATCGAGAATAGCTTGATGCGGGTCGGCAAGCGAGCGTACTAGATCATACTTCAGCAAAAACTCTCCGAGCTTGGTATCGAATTGTGCGCCGGTAGGCTTGATAGAGGAGCCGTAATATCCCTCCGGTGGAGGCACTGCGTATGCATAGAATCCTGGCTCTGGGTACGTTTCACTTCCCGGCCAGAAGCCAAGACTAAATTCTTCCGAGACGGATTCCTTCGGTTCTGCAGCCGGTGAAGGTAGTAGCATTCTGCCACTAAACCTCGTGAGGGTAAGATCGAAGCTCCCCCAGAAAAAATGCACCGGGCTCGACTTACCACAGAAGAGTCCGCGAAATTCTCGAAATGCACGATCGCAGCCGGTAAGTATCTCGCGAAATTTTTCGACTTGACTTGCGTCATAGCTTGCATGCGTTGTGTCTTCGTCGAAGCGAATCGGGTTTGTCACCTCTTTCGGCATGGTGTCGAGCTTCACACTTATTCCGAGCACTTGAAGCGCAGCCATAAACTCGAAATAAAAATCACGAACCGATTTGGCCTCAAGTTTTATTGCCTCACGATTACCGACGCTCGAAGCGATTAATAGCTCGTGACTGACAAGATCGAAGTCGATCTGAAATGTTATATGTTCAAATGGAATCGGACCGGAAGTGAGTCCACGTGCTGTCAGATGCAGCGCGACGTGCCACCAATGATTCTCGGGCGGGCACAGTGCAAGCTTCACTTTGCCGACGATCTGCATCCACAAGTGCAGCGTCTCACATGTTGCTGACCACTCTTCGTATGGTAGTGCCGGCCAAAGTTTTTGGTTCGAGTCCATTCGCGTGTTTAATCGAGATAGCTGGTGTGCTTGATCGGCGCGACTAATTTAGCATAATCTTCGTCGTACTCCGGATCAAAATCCAGATTGTCAACGTAGCAAAAACCCCACTCTTCGCCCGGCTCGAATGACTTTATGATAGGATGTTTCGTCGAGTGAAAATGCGTTGTGGCATGTTTGTTCGGCGAGTTATCGCAGCAGCCCACGTGCCCGCATTCGAGGCAATGACGCAAGTGCATCCACTGGGCGCCCATCTTCAGACATTCCTCGCAGCCTTTTCCCGTCGGCTCTTTCGCGGTGATAGATGCGATATGATTACAGTGTGCCATTTTTGATTATGTATAATGTATCAAGGCACAAAAATAGCAGGACTTACTCAACTCCAAATGAAATCTATTTAGTCAATTTCTTCAGGGCCGCTTGAGGTGAAATTCTATCTCGAAGGTAGTGGGTTTGGAGAGTACTAGTCCAAACGTGTACTCAAGTTAGCGCAGAAGTTTCATCTTTAGCTCAGCACGCCGAGTTTCCCATTCGTCACTCAGTATGCTATATATTTCGGTATCTTGCCAGCGACCTCCGAGGAAGAGAGCGGATTTAATCTGCCCCTCATAACGGAGCTCCAGTTTTTTTGCGACTTGAATACTCGGCGCGTTGTCAGGTGATATCCAAAGCGAGATGCGGTGCAGCTTCAAATATTCGAAGGCATACTCGAAAGCAAGTATTGTCGCTTCCGTTGCAAGACCTTTGTTGAGATGCTCCCACCCGATCCAATACCCTATAAACGCGCTCTGATTTACGTTGCGAACGATACCGGTGATAGCGATCTGTCCGACGATCTTGTTCGTGCTTTTCTCAATAATAAAAAACCGGTAGTCTGTGCCCGTCTCCCAACGATCAAGCGCCATAAGAATTTTTTCTCGTGCAGCTCGACGCTTTTGTGAGGGGGTTTGTCCAGGAGTTTGGAGCGGAAACCACGGAGCCAGATGATGTGCAATGCCGTCATCGAATAGTGCTTCGTGCTCTTCAAGATCAGAGAGATACCACTGCCGAATCAGAATGTGATCGGACTCCAATCGCTTTGGCAAATGATCAAGGGGTTGAAATGCGTTAAGCATCGCAGCATCAAAGAATCGTTAGTGCTCTTGCAGTTCCTCGATTACTTCGTCTTCGTACTGATCAAGTATCGCGTGCGTTTGTTTGTGCCGATAGGCAAACTGGCGTGAGATCAAACCACGAAAGAAGAGTGCGTTCGCGATTCGACCAATGATCCCGAGTGGTAATTCATATTCGAGCATGTCCTCCAAGCGTGATGTATCTTCCCCGAGCGAGGTAAACGTCCGCGAGTGCCGAAAAAATTTGAAAGGACCCGAAAGCTGAAGATCGACGATGCGGTGCGGTGGCTCGAACTCGGCGATCTCGATCACCCATCGTGAGCGAATGAGTCCGAGGGCGCGCATGCGAAGTGTGATGATCGAACCCTTGCCTTCACCGACGATCGACTCGATCCCGACTGAGATCTCAAGCGGTGTGATTAGCTCAAGATTGTTCGTGTCGGTATGGAAAAGAAAGAGCTCCTCGACCGGCGCAAGAATATCAGTTGTGAAGAGGAGCGTTGGCATGCAATCCGGCTACCGAAAAAACACACGTAGAAAAAAGATGACTAATAAATTAATCAGCTTCGGAGTGCTTCGAGCACAGCCTGTGCGTGTCCCGCGGTCTTGACCTTCGGAAAGATGTAGGCGATAATTCCCTTTTCATCGATCACGAATGTTGTTCGTTCAATTCCCATATAGGTCTTGCCATACATCGCCTTTTCTTTCCAGACACCATAGAGGTTCGCAAGTACGCGCTCCTCATCTACGAGCAACTGAAACGGAAGTTCGTTCTTCAGTTTGAATTTCTGATGCGACTTTTCTGTGTCAGGGCTAACACCCAGAATCACGGCGCCTTTGAGTTGGAATGAGCGATAGTTATCACGGAAGTCGCAAGCCTCTTTCGTGCAACCGGATGTGTCATCCTTCGGATAGAAGTAGAGCACGACTTTCTTTCCACGAAAACCTTTGAGCGTGACAGAATTGCCTTGATCGTCGCGCGCTTTGAACTCGGGGGCTTTAGAGCCTACTTCCAGTGGTTTGAATGCCATAATAATCTAATCTCAATCTATCGTCCGAACACATGCAACGAAATCCCCGGGTTGGGATGCTTGCACAGGAGTGTACGGACTTTAATGAAAATCTACAAGTGCTTCACCTTTGGTCACAATGGCGACACGCCAGTGTTTTCCGGTTTGCTTCACCATCCAGAAAAATGCGGCATCCTCGCCCGCATTGGGTGATGGAACTTGGACGATCCCTGTCTCCTCAATCGGTGCCGGGTCGATGAGTGCTCCGGCAAGCTCTTTGCGCAGATCACGATCCACGTCGGCTCTTGGCGGTTTGATGAAACTGCGGTTCTGGAAGTCATAAAACGTCCGAAACCACGATATCATATCCTCGCAAACGTAAGCATTCGAGAAATACTCCTTAAATTTAAAAGTAGCGATCATCGAATCTCGCTGATTGACATCACTTCGGCTCACGGCATCTGCGAACCGCTGCGCCGCTTGTTGCTGCACACTCGCACCCCGATCGCATCCGGTTAGCCCGGAAACGAGGATAGCAAGCGCTCCGAAAAGCAAGATTCGCTTAGTGTGCGAGGTCGACACCAATGATCTCTCGTTTCTCTTTGACATAAATAAGGGTACCGTGGTTGATGAAAAAGTTATCCGGTATCGGAAACGGTGTTTCGATGTTGAGCGTATCTTCATAAACGACCTCACCCGTCTCGCGATCGAGAATGCGTAGTTCGTTCTTCAACAAATTCCGAAGCATGGCGTTCGGCTCTTGCATTCTATCATGATAGCTGAAGATCAGATACTTGCCAAACTCTGCAAAGTCAATGGTCCCGCGCACTTCTGCGACATTCAGTACTGCCTGCAAAAGCGCCCGAATTGGCTCAAATAGCTCATCTTCGAGCCCAAGAGGTGTCGAGTAGACTGAGTGATCTTCTTCTTCCGAAAGCACACCCGCGACCAGCCGAAAAGCGCTCTCATCGCTGCCATAACTTTCGAGCGTCTGGCCGGTTGCCGGGTCTAATGCAAAAAAATCTCTGCCCTCAAAACGGGCTTGGGAGATATAAGTTTTACCAGCAGCTTCGAATAGGAATGTTCCGCTTTTGTGCTCCCATTTTGTCTTGCCCGATTGCAGATCTATCGCGATGATGCCTCGCGCTTCCGGCATATCCGGCCTCGGAAACTTCTCGATATATAGCGTTGTACTCGAAGCTTTTTCTGCACCATACCACCACGTCTCTTCGAGTTCAACACCGCGCCAAAGCATCTTGCCTGACTTCGGATCAAGGGCGAAAAGAGATCCCTTTTTTTGCTCGACGTTGCGCTCTTCACCGGCCAAAATTCCCGAAGGCGAGATCACAAGCTTCCATATAATCGACTCCGAGTC
>JBDTCS010000145.1:0-3143 GCA_039923455.1 Kapaibacterium sp. (SeqCode)
AGAGACCGGCCCTCCAAAGCGCGTGGGATTCAACATCTTCTTGAACCTACCCTTCGGTCGCAAAAACAAAGTCTTGTGAGATGTCTTTGATCTCTTGATCGAAAGATTCGCCCACCGCACAGTAGCATTGGCGAGCGAGAGTTAGGTACTGCAAGATGCCATACCTAACGCGAAAAGGGACGCTCTTCGGCGTGTGGGCTCGACATCTGTTTTCTTCGTATCTTTGCTTCGTTCAAACATTTAACCCCGACTATGAAATTTATCGCAGCGCTTTTTTTTCTTTGCGCGACCGCTTCGGTTGCGAACGCACAGATCACTATCTCCGAGGCCGACTATATTGGGAGTGCCGCAAATGCTTTTTCAACGAACACCAGTTATTCCGATACCACCTTGGTTGGTCTCGATGCGATCATCGCTCAGAGCGGTCCGAATCAGATCTGGGATTTCACGAATCTGAATTTTTCCCAGGATGTGAATCACGATCCAAAAGTGCTTTCGGCCGATATTATTCCTTTCAACACTTCCGCAGCGCCGCTGGCCAACGATCCCGATTTCAGCTCGGCGAATACGATCGTCAAAATAGCCTACGGCGACAGTCTACTGTCGCGTTATTATGAATATGACATTCTCGATCAGAACGAATATTCGACGTGCGGAGAGGTCAGTGCAGACTCCACCAATTCAGGCACGAAGTTAGTATCGTTCGTTCCGGCAGAGCTCCGCTACAAATTTCCTCTGACATATCAGACCACCTGGACTGCTGTCCCTTCCCGCGAATTCGGTGTCTATTTTGATACAACAGGTGGCCAGGCTGAATACGTCGAGAACGACGGATTGATCGACGGTTTTGGTAAACTTATTCTGCCGAATGGTGGTGGCACGCACGATGCGCTCCGACTCAGAGAGAACCGCATTTCGATGTCGGTCGGGAAGGATGGTACTCGCGATACTACTCATTATTACGCCTACAATTGGCTCACGAAAGATAATGTGGATGCGTTTATCAATGCCGGCCCGCAACTCTCTTCGCTCGCTCAAGCCGCTGGATATTCCGTTACGAAGACGAATGGTGTGCAATTGTCGAGCGAACCCGCAAACACTTCGCTCCGCCTTTCGGAGAACCCCATCCGGACCAGTTCAACACTTGACTATACTCTTCCCAAAACCGGAGTTGCTGTGATCATGGTAATGAATGCTCTCGGACAAACCGTGGCCCGCCTTTCGAACGAGGCCGCAAAAGAGGGCAGGAATTCAGTCACCATCGGCGCAGCTAATCTACCGAATGGGACATACTTTGTGCGGGTGATGTCGGGAAAATTCTCAGCAACCCAGAAATTTGTGGTCGCAAAGTAAGCTGCTCTGCGAGAGACTCCGTTAACGACACAGTTGCGAAAAGCGTAGCCGAAGGATCCCCTCCGAACGTGGCGCGAGCTTTGGCTTGCCCGAGTTTGTAACTGCAGGCCGCGATGCGGCGAGAAATCCAAAACATCTTGGTGTCATTCCCGCGAAAGCGGGAATGACAGTTTTAATAGATTTGCAATGACCTACGAACTCCGCCTCGACATCGGTAATCCCGCGATCTTAACCCTGTACCTAGAAGCGCCGCCTTCCATGTAGGAACTGCGCACTCGTGGAGAGCAACGAAAAATGGCTGACGCTGTTGTACTACAAAGGTGTTGTCTTATCAATGTTCGATGGCTACAAGTGACTTCGTGCAGCGATACCAACTATAGGAAACATTATGCTCTGGACTGAATTATTCACGCTGCTGATACTTTCGATTCCGGTCGCGTGTATATCCTGGACGGTTGTTCGTGAGGAAGTATTTCGTGAACCGAGGGAGTTCTTCGTGCGGCATTCAAAATCCGCAAAGAATGTTTTTGTCCGCAAGTTCTTCTATCTATTCACATGCGAATATTGCTTTAGCCACTACATTACGGCGATCGTAGTTTCGCTCACTTGCTTTCACATACTCTTCGATGATTGGCGCGGCTATCTTATCGCCGGCTTCTCAATCGTCTGGATCGCGAACGTCTATATGGCAATCTTCGCACTGATTCGCGCCGACATAAAACAAGATATGCTCGTCGCCAAGCTCGAGGAACGGCAACTGGATCCCACTACTCATCAAAAGTAAAACCGCTTATTTCCAATAGTCTGACATTAGGTCCGCAACCCAATCAGGTTGTTTGATTTCACTCTTGGGTTGAAATTCTCTAAAGACAGGTTTGATATCCAATATTGGTGTGCCGTTAATTGCGTCGAGGTATTTGACCTTGATAGTCCTGCCATTATGCTCTAAAAGTTCAACCGTGCAAAGTCCGATTCTGTTTGGCCGATCCTTTTTGCGTTGCCCGAAAATACCCACTACTGGATAGTCTGGATTACCTCTTGGTCGCCCTGAGAATACAATGTCTTTGCTGTCAACTTTATCAAAGTAGTATGTGACTTCAAGATGCGAAAAGTCAGAAATATTATCAAACGCTTCCGTCGGTATGTGATCCGCAAGCTCAATTTCTGCTATAACATTTTCCCAATAGTCATCTGTCGGTGACGTGCGTGAATTTTTGACAGTTGCAATTGGGGTAAGAGTTATTTCCATTTCAAACCGATATAAATAATTTGCATATCTCGTTGCTGCTAAGCAGATTTCTATCTAGTCGTTACACTCAGTGTTGAACATTCTCAAGTATGTGCTTTATGCTTATTAAGTCTTTCGTATTTGCTCGATGCATCATTGCCGCCATTAGTGGAGCAAAAAGTTTTGAAAAGCCTGACGGATTACCCTTGTTACGCAGGGTCATCTTTGTTGTCTCGTCGTCAATCGCAGTCCAGGTATAAGTTGTCTCCATGGGAAATGGTCCTACGGTGTCCGCATAACAAGTTTGTGTCGTGGAATTAACTCAACAAACTCATAAGTATATGCAAGTGTGCGTCCAAGGGAATGTGCTACGAAGGCAACTTTAGAACCGACCACCATTGGTTTGGATGTCTTCCAGTCGGCAGATGTAATGTTTACATACCACTCTGGCGCATTGTCTGAATTAGCCGCATAGTCCGCTACTATGGCAATCGGTTTATTGATTGTGATTTCTGTTAATACATCTACCATTGTCGTTGATGTTGGTGTGTTCGGTAGACTC